>NZ_JAHKQZ010000016.1:0-132397 GCF_019345585.1 Shewanella sp. NKUCC05_KAH | reverse complement strand
TTAGGTTAAATACATGAGCGTCGCTAGACAAAGACTCTTTATTTGTAGCGCAACCAAATAGAGAAATAACTAACAGAGTAAAAATACACTTCTTCATGATTGACCTATAACTACCGCCACACAGGCGAGCAACTTGTTGCGAGTCCAGCGCCGCAGGCGCGGTGTGCTGGTGTTTGTTATGCGTATATCTCATTTTATTGGTTTTTTATTGAGCATTACTTTGGTTTTAATTACCAGTACCAATGTAGGTATTTGTAGTGCGAAAAATGAAATGCTTAGTCCTTTGAATGACGGATTTGCCTCTCCAGTAAACACAAGGACGCCAACTAAAAAAAGCCAAATAACAAGGAAAAATAAGCCATAGCCTATCAGCGATTTAAAAACTATCTGATTACTTGGAGTCATAATTTCCCGAACACATAACTATAAGCACAGGGGCAGCGTCCCGCGGCCGCAGGCCGCTACTGATGCGCCTTGTTAGCAACCCGTGCAACAAACAACACCAGCCGTGCAATTTAAAAACTTGCGGCCGCATAACATAAAAACACCATGCCACCGCCCGGGTCGTTGGCGCAAGACGCCAACGGTTTGAATTACTTTTAAGCGCCTTGCCAAGCCAGTTGAACCATGAAAACCGGCGTTGAAGTAACGAACGGGTTAAACCACCGAACGTACCGAAAATACACAATTACACCGACTTTGCTTTTGCAAGCTATCGCCCCGCTAAAAGGCGAGCGTTAGCGAGTCCGGTGGAGGCGGCGCTTTTTGTAGCCGGAACGTATTTGAGCGGCTTGTTAGCCATCGTCTTTTAGTGCCTTCTCTGCTACCGCTAAATCTGCCAACGTAACCTTTGGGTTAGCCTTTGCCATCGAAAGAAAAAGCTCAGAATTCTGCAAAATGAGATGGGCAAAAGTACCCTTTTCAAGTTTGCTATTTTTGTGACCAAGATCTTTCCGAATCTCTCTGAAAAAGTCTTCCATTAAGAATATTGAATCAGCATCAGGATTCCCCTTTTTCAGATGGGTCATCCACTTTATGTATTTGAGCAAAACATCTTGACCGCCCCACAGAACCATTTTACGTTGCCATTCTCGTAGAAAATCCACAAGGCTCTTAGCTTCAGCATCATCTTCATCATGCTCTGAGTAGAAAACCTTGAAAAACTCTTTCAGAAACTCGTCGTATATTTCCGTTTTAGTCTGGCGATAATGTGCCTCTATATCTTTTTTCCGCTCATAGTACTTACCCAATACAACCGTCAAGGTTGAAACAGACACAGTCGTAAAGGCAGTTATCGCAGCTAGCGCAACTGTAGAATCCAAGGACTTGAATTGGCCCCAGATTTGAGAAAGCAGCCAATACGTCCCCCAAACCATTCCAATAATAAGTGCGAGGCCAAACATCAATGACAGGGCTTTTCTCATGATTCTCCTAGATGGCTAACGCCGCCATAAACGGCACAAAATAGCTGGCTATACTTGGCGACGAAGGAGCACAAGCCAGCTGTTTTGTGTCCGCGTTTTAATGGCCTTGTTAGGTGACTTTACCCAATTTTTGCTAGTGTCTCTTGAGCAGCTACCATAACAACTTTCCATTTAGTGTCTTTTAATAAATCATCAATAGATTGATTGTCGCTATCAATATTTTGCTCAAAAATTTTTGTGAACTCCCAGAGGATTAACTTTTCATCCGCGGTGAAACTTTCAGATATTAAACCTGTTCCTTGAGGTAAAGAGTCCATAACTAAATCATCAAACCACCAACAAACAAATTCGCTTTTATAGTCGATGTATTCAATTTTTGATGCAAATTCTCTCTGTTTTGCCGGAGACGATATAAAGTTCAAAATATCTAGGCTCAAATTTCTGAATTCCGAAGCAGTACTATCCATAGTTACCTAACGCCGCAAACAGCGGCCGAACGATAGTGAGGTCCAGCACAGGCGCTTTTTGCCTGTGCACCGCTGCTTTGCTTTGTTAGGCATTTTGAACAACCACTGTTTGCGAGCTTGGTGAACTGTACTGCCATGCTTCAGGCCCGCTACAAGCTTCTGTAACAACAAACTCCGCCCCACCTTGAAATCTAAGTGACAACAAGGGCTGACTTGAAACTGATGTTAACGGTAAACCGATAAGACTTACCAATGCATCACAAAAACCAAACTGCCCTTGCAGTAACAAATTTCCGTCCTGCTTTAGTTCAGCTGTGTTGTAAATGCTAAAACAAGCATCCTGAAACACCAAATGAATGTAGTCATGAACGAACACGACCTGGGACAATGGCGCTACTGGTAGGATATATGGACTCATAATGATGAATGCCTAACATTTTATTAGTGCGCATGCGCGTTTACCTTGTTAGACCAGTGAAAACGCGCACAGTTAACTACCTGTATGCAAAGAACTTATCAGCATTCAGCTAAATACACCATCTGGAAAAACGCGCATGCGCGTTTTCCAAACCTATTATCTAATCCATGTGGTTTATATATGCATGATTTTAAAAATATTTATTTGTAGTCAAATGTGAAAACGCGCACAAAGTTAGGATAAAAATCATCATTTTTAAATATGACTGTATGCCTATCCAGCCTTTAGTCATCGGTATGAATTGCAAAAGTTGAGTTATTAAGGATGAAAATTTTTAGGCTAGAAAGTCTGCTTTTAACTGCACCACAGACAACTTGTTAACTCACTTTGGGGCAATAGCTTTTTAGCTAAACGAACAGCAGAAGTGTTAATTAAGATTGGCATTGTTGCAACTGTGACCGTTGGCGGCATGGATGCCGTCGTCGAGCCCTCAGGGACGCTTCTTGTTAAATGCAAGGGCGGCGAGTCACAGGGGAAACAATGACAATTCATGCTGCAAACTGACAACAAAGTTATCTTGCTTTGGGGCAGAAGTAAGTTAAACCAACCTATCGGATCTAATTACATCCTGATGTGAATCTTGCAGGTTCAGTCCAGGCTAATTCACCTTTTGTCATCTGCATGTCATCTAAACTTCATCATTCGGTCAAAGCCCCCCACTAAGCTCATATTCGTTAACAGCCTAATGGGGTGAATACGAGATGACAGGATTTAATTTCAGGAAACTTGAGAGGTCTACGCGGGGAGAGATAAATGACCCCAGCCTTTCCCCTCCCATCTTTAATCGCTCAACGCCAACATTAGCACCAACATCCTCAAATCAATCCAATTGTGCCGCTATTACCCCATCCGCATCAACTTCAGCCCATACAGCAAGCATCACAGTTAACGCCCTCTGGTTGTCAGATATTCATTTAGGCTGTAAGGATTGCAAGGCTGACTACCTGCTCAGCTTGCTTGAAACCGTGCGTTGTCAGCACTTGTATCTGGTCGGTGACATAGTCGATTTATGGGCGTTGAAACGTAAGCTGCACTGGCCCGATAGCCACAATAAGGTACTGCAGAAATTCATTGAACTGGCACAAAACGGCACCCAAGTGATTTATCTGCCGGGCAACCACGACGAACTGATTAAACCCTACGCCGAGCTAAGCCTGTGGAATATTAAAATTGCCCGCCAACATATTCACCACGGAATTGGCGGCCATAAACTCTTGATGCTCCACGGGGATCAGTTTGATGCCGATGTGTGTGTCGGCCGTTTCTACGCCATATTGGGCGACCATTTATATGACCTATTATTGTTCCTCAATCGCAATCTCCATAGCTTGCGGGAACGCTTAGGTTATCCCTATTGGTCACTGGCAAGTTATATCAAGTCCAAAGTGGGCAAGGCTCAAGCGGCTATTGAACATTACCGTCAAGCGGTACTCAACTATGCCCAGCACTTTGATGTTGACGGTGTGATCTGCGGTCATATCCATCAGCCCGAACTCTCGACTCACTCCAGAGCCGCCCAATATTACTCACCACTCAGTCCCCCTGAAAAGAGGCAGATCATCTACGCCAACGACGGTGACTGGGTCGAAAACTGCAGTTTAATCACAGAAACCTTAAGCGGCGAATTACAACTTTGCCGCTGGAACGAGCAAACGCTCAAGCTCGATATTCTCAACAGTATAGCGCTGGTACAACAGCAGCCTGAGATGCACAAAGACAAGCAACAAAAAACGGCAGCGCAGCAAATGCCAAACATAAATACCGGCGAGACTCGCCCAAGGGATGTTGCCTAACACTATGAATCAATTACATAACACTATGAATCAATTACATAACACTATGAATCAATTACATAACGCTATGGAATACAATGAAAAAACGCTAAACAGAAACCTTAGCCACAACAAGCATGCTGTGCCGTTTAAGGTGAATAACATGATTTTTACCGTTGATAATGTGGTTGAACAAAATCTACCAGCGATCAATGACAAACCTTGGCTCGCTAAACCTGCCAAGGCCATGCTGCGTTACCTGCTCAATGAAAAACAGTGCAACGATATCGCCAGTCAATATACCTATTTACAGGGCGTAGACTTTGTCGAACAAATGCTGGCGAGTTTTGACTTTAGTTTTACCGTGCCCGCCAACGAGATAGAAAACATTCCCTGTGAAGGCCGAGTGGTCATATTCGCGAACCATCCTATAGGTTCACTCGATGCATTAGCGCTCATCAAACTCATCAGTGAAGTTCGCCCAGATATAAAAGTCGTCGCGAATGAACTCTTGATGGCGCTGGAACCGCTGCACTCAATCCTACTGCCAGTACGCAATATGACCGGCGGCACACCGAAACAGCATTTAGAAAAAATCCACCAGCACCTACGTAACGAAGGAGCAGTGCTGATTTTCCCGTCGGGCGAAGTCTCGCGCCTGCGTCCTAACGGCGTGCGTGATACCCAATGGCACTCAGGCTTTTTAAAGATGGCAATTTCCTGCAATGCGCCCCTACTGCCAATATTTTTAGATGCCAAAAACTCTGCCACTTTCTACGGCGCATCTATGATTTACAAGCCACTCGCGACACTGCTGCTAGTGAAGGAAATGTTCAAGCAGGCTAAACGTAATATGCCGATCCGCATTGGCGAGCTCATTCCCAATGAAGCCGTACGCTCAATGGACTTTCCACTCAAGACAAAGATAAAACTGCTTAAAAATCACTTGTATCGTATCGGCAAAGATAAAGATCCACTGTTTATCACCCAGAGCGCTATCGCCCACCCCGAATCGCGCCGTGAACTGCAAGCGGCACTGCAACAATGTGAACTTCTAGGGGAAACGCAAGATAAAAAGTTGATTTATCTCTACCAACACCACGACAGTAATCCCATCATGCGGGAAATCGGCCGCCTGAGGGAAATTGCCTTTCGCGCCGTAGGCGAAGGTTCGGGCAAGCGCCGCGATATCGATAAATACGATTCCTACTACCAACACTTAGTGTTGTGGGATAAAGAGCAGTTTGAAATTATCGGCGCCTATCGTTTTGCCAGTGGTGAGCAAGTCTTAGCAAAATATGGCGACAACGCACTCTACAGCCAATCCCTATTCCAATACGCCGACAGCTTTATGCCCTTTGTGAAGCAAGGGTTAGAACTCGGTCGCAGCTTTGTGCAGCCTAAATATTGGGGTAAACGCAGTTTAGATTATCTGTGGTTTGGCATTGGGGCTTATCTCGCCAAGCATCCTGAATATCGTTATCTATTTGGCCCTGTGTCCATCAGTAATCAACTGCCTGGAAGTGCTAGGGAAATGCTAGTGCACTTTTATGCGCGGGAATTTGCACCTGCGCAGCAGATGGCAGTTTCCATGTCGCCCTTTGGCTTATCTAAATCCCAAAAAGCTAAGTTAGATGACTTGTATTTCTCCGAGGATTATCAGAGTAACTTTAAGCAACTCAAACAAGTGCTCGCGAGTATGGGGGCGGCCGTACCTACGCTCTACAAACAATATGGTGAACTGTGTAAAACCGATGGGGTTAAGTTTCTCGCCTTTGGTATTGACGCCGACTTTGGCGATTGTATCGATGGCTTAGTGCTGGTGGACACCCACAAACTGAAAGGCAAAAAGTATCAACGCTACATAGGCGCACACTTGCCCGAATCGGAGCGGATGCCAATCACAGCGGATGATGAGCCAGAGGTCCAAGATCTTTGAGTTAAAACTTTGTAATGGGTGTTGGCTAAACTTGCACCACTCTGTTATAAGTAACTGTAATGCAGCGCATTAACAGAGCGCATCTTAGGATGCGCAAGCTTAACAGGGGATCATCATGCCGATCATTATCGCCGATATTATGAGTACCCGAGTCGTCACGGTTGAAATGGACGATAGATTAACTGTGGCGAAGGAAATCTTCGACCAAGCGAGCTTTCATCACTTGTTGGTCGTCGATGAGTACCAACTTGAAGGCGTGTTATCGGAGCGGGATCTATTGCGTGCGATTAGCCCGAACTTGGGCAGTAGCGCCGAAACCGCAAGAGACTTAGAAACCCTGCAAAAACGTGTGCATCAAGTGATGACGCGTAATCCGGTTACTGTCGCACCCCACATCAATTTAGACACGGCGACCCGCATGTTATTAGATAACAATATAGGCTGCTTACCCGTGTTAGAGGACGGTAAATTGGTTGGGATTGTTACTTGGAAAGACTTATTACGTGCCTATTGTGAGTACAGGGCACAAAATCAAAGCGAGTGCTAATCCTAAGACTGCACTCGCTTCTGTTCTCAATAACTCAGTTCAAATCACTCAGTTTGCCTAACTTAAATCGCCCAGCCACCCATATAAAACACCACTAAACCTAAGGTGATGGCAAGCACGCCTAACTTCAGTTTGCGCCATTCGCCACTGCAAATACGGCCTACCACCAGTGTCACAAAACCCAGCATAATACCGGTAACGATATTACAGCTTAAGATGATAAACACAGCGCAGGTTAAGCCCGACATGGCATCAACTTTATCGTCAAAATCGAGTTTCGCCACATTACTCAGCATCAACAAACCCACATACATCAAAGCAGGCGCTGTCGCATAGGCAGGCACTAAGTAGCTTAATGGCGCTAAAAACATCATCAATAAAAACAGTACGCCAACGATAGTCGCGGTTAAACCTGTCTTACCGCCCGCTGCAGTCCCCGCCGCCGACTCGATATACACAGCCGCTGGTGCACCGCCGACTAAACCTGCCACCATACTGCTGACTGAGTCTGAAGTTAAGGCTTTACCGCCGCCGACAATATTGTCGTCTTTATCGAGTAAATTAGCTTGGCCAGCCACAGCACGGATAGTGCCGGTCGCATCGAAAATCGCCGTCATCACTAACGCTAATACGATAGGCAATACCACAGGATTAAAGGCACCCATAATATCGAGCTGACCAATCAGTGAATGCTCTGAGGTAAAATCAGGCAAGGCGAACAAACCTTGGTATTTAACGCTCGGATCGAACACTAAACCAAATACCGATAGCGCGATAATCACCAACAAAATACCGCCAGGTACACCGCGGCGCTCTAAACCAATTGTCGCCGCTAAACCTATAACGGTAGCGATAACAGGTAAGCTGTTAATGTCGCCTAACTTCACAGGTAAGCCTGCGCTATTGGCCACAATCAACTGCACACTGTTAGTCGCAATCAAAAGTAAAAACAAGCCGATACCTATGCCTGTACCGTGGGCTATGCCCTTTGGTAAATTCGCCAGCACCCACTGGCGAATACCTGTCACACTCACAAGTGTGAACGTCACACCCATTAGGAAAATAGCGCCTAAGGTGACTGGAATCGACATTCCCTGACCTAGGACTAAGCTAAACGCAGTAAAGGCCGTGAGCGAAATAGCGCAGCCAATCGCCATAGGTAAGTTAGCCCATAAACCCATGAGCAAAGAACCAAATGAAGCAATTAAACAGGTGGCGATAAACACGGCGCCGGGATCAAATCCCGCTTGGCCTAACATGTTAGGCACCACAATCACTGAGTAGACCATAGCGAGGAAGGTTGTGAATCCCGCAATCACTTCTTGGCGAACAGTGCTACCACGTTGTTGAATAGAAAAATAACGGTCCAGAAACGAACCAGAGGATACGGCTGTTGAACTCAATTGCTCAGACATAATATTGTTATACCTTGTGATCTCTTAAAATGGGGTCGGTACCAATTACCCTAAAACGCAATTGGCGACGCTGGCTGCGGCAGATTAGAGCCCCAAATCCATCAGACTTGGGTGAGAGATCCACATCATTTTCCTACTGTGGGAAAAATCCATGATCTGCAAGCAGTGATGCCTCGCGATGATTAAAAAGCCATTAACCATGTAGACGCAGCCGTTGTTGGCCGCGGATGATACTGGAATCTCCCAAAGATAGCTAAGACATCGCCTACACTTCGATAAAAAATTAGCGGCAAAAACTGAAATCTGTTGTTTAAAAAAACGCCTAAACCTATGTAATAACTGCTACTTAATATCACATTAATCACGATAAGAGTCTGCCAGTGCCGCGTAAACGTACGCTAACTTCACCCTTCCTTCGTCTCCCAATATTAGAATATGGCAAGTCAACCAAACCTTGATACTGTGTATTGATACTTGGCGTATTAACGTTTCAGTGGTTGTTGTTTAAGAAGCCACACTTACGCTTTCTGTAACGAACACCTCGTCATTCACACCACCTGCGTGAATATGCGATCTTGGTAGCTTTATTGAACAAAAAATTACTCTGCTTTTACAGTCACATCAATATGACTTATGCTTAGAGGCACTGATGGGACTACACTTAGCTGACTATGAAAGAAAAAGGATTGGGTATGGACGAAAGGCGTAAGTTTTCGCGGATTCTATTTGCCACGAGCGCACATCTACAACAAGGTGGTGCACAGTGGGAGACGACCATTCTCGATTTGAGTCTAAATGGCGCCTTGGTTGAAGAACCGCAAAATTTTATTAATTCGGGTGATGCTATTACCCTCAGTTTTGCCTTACCAGAATCTGACATTGAGATCCGTATGGAAACTGAGTTGGTCCATCAAAAAAATGCCCAATTAGGTTTGAAGTGTAACTTTATCGATGTTGATAGTATCAGCCACCTAAAACGTATGGTGGAACTGAACCTAGGTGATGCTTCTTTGCTGAATCGTGAACTTATGTTGTTTATCGAAAAACACAATATCACAGATTAAGACACTCGCTCACAAACACAAACAGCGCCTAATGGCGCTGTTTTGCTTGCAGGTGTTAATCTCACTCGCGAGCATTTGATGCTAAATCGCTTCTAGCGCTTCAGATAACTTAGAAACACCCACCACTTCCATCCCAGCTGGAGGCTTTTTCGGCACATTGGCCTTGGGCACTATTGCTCGCTTAAAGCCATGCTTAGCGGCTTCGATTAATCGCTCTTGCCCATTAGGCACAGGCCGAATTTCGCCGGACAGCCCGACCTCACCAAAGGCAACTAAATCGCTAGGCAAAATATCACCGCGAAAACTCGATACCATTGCAAGCAGCAAGGTTAAGTCGGCACTGGTTTCCGTTACTTTCACGCCGCCCACCACGTTAACAAACACATCCTGATCCGACATCTGCAAACCACCATGGCGGTGCATTACGGCAAGCAACATGGCCAAACGGTTTGCATCCATACCCACAGCCACGCGGCGCGGGTTAGACATGGCTGAGTTATCCACCAGCACTTGCAGCTCCACCAACAAGGGCCGCGTGCCTTCCCAAACCACCATGACAAGCGAGCCAGATGATTCTTCTTCACCACGAGAGAGGAAGATTGCCGAAGGATTGGCGACTTCCTTTAAGCCACGCTCGGTCATGGCAAATACGCCTAATTCATTGATCGCGCCAAAACGATTTTTATGGGAGCGCAAGGTGCGGTAACGACTATCGCTATCCCCTTCGAACATCACAGAGCAGTCGATACAATGTTCCAATACCTTGGGCCCAGCCAAACTGCCATCTTTGGTCACATGGCCGACCATAATCACGGCAATGCCATTTTCTTTCGCAAAACGGGTTAAGTAAGAAGCGGATTCACGCACCTGCGACACACTGCCAGGGCTCGATGCCACATCACTCATGTGCATCACTTGAATCGAGTCAACGACGATGACTTTCGGCAATTCTTTAAGGGCAACTTCGCAAATTTGCTCGACGCTGGTTTCAGACAACATCCGCAATTTATTGGTTGGTAAACCAAGGCGATGGGCGCGCATCGCTACCTGCTGCAACGATTCTTCACCCGTGACATAAAGTGCAGGCATTTGCTCGGCCAAATGACACAGAGTTTGCAATAAAAGCGTACTCTTACCTGCGCCTGGATGTCCGCCTATCAAAATGGCAGAACCTGGTACAATCCCACCACCGAGCACTCGATCTAATTCGCCAAAATGACTCAAGATCCGCGGTAAGGCATTGAGATCGATTTGATCTAATGTCTTCACTTCATTGCTGCTTGCTCCGGCATAACCGACAAACTTAGTGCTGCGCCCAGGCGAAGCTGCACCGAGCCTCACCTCAGTGATCGTATTCCATTCCTGACAAGCGCTACACTGCCCTTGCCAACGGGGAAAGTCTTGTCCACACTCATTACATACGTACGCCGTTTTATTCTTTGCCATAACTCATTAAAATCTGTATAAAATCAATTTAAGTAACTGCGAATACTGCCGACATAAGACTAACAGCCCAATACAAAATAAGCATTAAAAAGAACCCTACATGAGTCTAGATAACCATAGTGCACTCATCGAACAGCTCAAGCCATTGCTCATGGAACCTAACTTCCAAGAGATTTTCCAGCAGCTGACGATAGATGAAACCAATTCGACCCGTTTTCTAGTGAAAATGGAACTCAGTCGTTTGGCTTCACCATGCACGCGAATTATCGATCTCAGGGATAAATCTGAGCTTCCTTGTGTTGAAGTGATGTTAGGTCAACAGCGACATTTTTTAGATGAACCCGCCAAAAACAGTATGCATGAGGCCATGTCACTGTTTCGCAACCAATATACCTTGGGAGTATACGAGTATGTACTCAATGCTCACCAACAACGTCGGTTAAAGTTACGCCAAGGTGTCACGCAGGTAGAGGCCGCTGAGTCAGAGCCTTTTATGGTGCCCGGCGTGGTATTAGGCAGTTATTTCAACCGCACAGAAGAGCGGATGAATTACAGTATTCGCATCGCAGCATCGCAAACCGGCCGTGGTGAAGTACAAGGGATAACTGCAGATTTATCCGTAGGTGGTGCCCGTATTCGCCTTGCAGCTAACCATCCCTTCGATCTCGACCATCCCCTAAAAATAAAGTTACTGGAACTCAGTGAAGAGTTTTACTATCCCGATCTCCAGCTCGGTGTTGACTATGAGGTTGTCGATAGCCAAACCAATGGCGAATATATTTGGTTAAGACTCAAGCGTATTGGGGGCAGCGAAGCCTTAAGTGAAATGCTTGGCAATTTAATCCGCGGCTACAAACTGCGTTACAAAGTAGATGTGAATGATGTGATAGTCACAGCAACAGGGCTTGGATTTGAGCGCCATTATTTACCCCATTTACCGCACTTACCTTTATATTTCAATACTCAAACTCAAGGTTTGAGCCACATGCTACTCAGCCGAGATAACCAGCAGATAGTGCATTATTTTCAAGATGAAAATGATGTGAGCCAGTTACCAGCTATGCTGACACCAAGCCGTTTATCTGAGCTACTTAATCATCCTGAAAATCCCGACCATGGGCTATTTTTTAGCTTTACCTATAATGCCCAAGGTTGCTTATATTTTTACTCTGCCACCTTAGCAGAGCTTAAAGCTAAGGGCATGATGCCTTTATTTTTAGGCTTTGCATCGACCAAGCCCAGCTGGCGGATCTTCAAAGTCACCCAAGATAAAATTTATCATGATAAGGGTTATCGACGTGCGACCCTCCCCGGAGATGAAGCAAAATTTAGCCCATTGGTCGAACAACAATTATCACAATTTAGCCATTTGCTTCAGCTCATCGAAATCAGCAACGAAGATACCAGAGGCCATTACAAAGCTTGGCAAGACGACAGTAATGCCAACGCCCTAAAAACCTTTGGTCAACAAAGACTGACCACCAATCAAATTAAGTTAGTTTCCATGCAGTTTAGCGAGCGACGCCAAGAAGCGCGTTTCGCCTTTAAAACCTTAGTCAATGTGACTCAAGACAAGCACAAAGCCACGGGCATTACTTTAGATATTTCAAGCCGAGGCATGCAATTAACCTTGGATAATCCTGCAGATTTTTCATCAAATAAACCACTACTATTAAGCTTCCCAAAGCTCCAAACCATTGCAGGCAAAACACAGCTAGATAACCTTCCCTACCGCTTAGTGCGTACCCGCAAGAATGGTGTAACCTTGCATTTAACCGCCGTTATGGGCCATACGCCCCATGTTGGGGTCGAATTTTTAAATAAACTTATTGCCCATAACAAAGAAAAATTAGAGCAACTCACCGAAAACAATAGTGAAATCAAAGAACTTGCCGATGGTTTAAAAAATATTTTGATGCATGATTTACATTCTGTGCCCTATTTTGTTGAAAAAACGACAAAATCTGCCCAAGTCGCTTGTTTAGGCGTTGGTACACAACAGGATGAGATCAGCGATATTTTTGCCGCGGGCACCTCAGATACTCTGCAATATAATTTAGCGCCACTGCTAAAAGACGGTTTTTTTAAGCGAGATATTCTCGAACCTATCCGTCAAATGAAACCCCAACAGGACATGGATTTTATTGAAGTGTTTATTCAGTTAATTCGTCAATCTCGCGGAAAAATCTTTTTAAAGTGCACTCTTGCAACTGAAATCGGTGATGTCGAAGCACAGATAACCTTTATCAATCAGAGCAAAGCACTAGGCAGGTTCCTCGCCCTACGCATTTATCGCGGCGCGACAGAGAAGCCTGACATGAACTACCTACGCCGTGAATTGGAATACATTAATATTCATGCAAACCATAAAGCTAAGCAGTTAGAAGAACAGTTATGGCGTGTGATTGGTGTCGGCGAACTGTTAGATATTACCCAAGAAGTCGAATTAAGATACCCAGTACTGCATAAAAAGCAGTCTTAATTGTTCAATACCGCCAGATCAAAACTTAAATACCAATCCTTTATCTTAGGAAAATGATCGCTGGTGGCATCTAAATGCGTCAGCATATCTGCATGGCCATAGTCATGCTTAAAGCCATTATCCTTAGAGAGAAGCGTCGATTTAACCCGTTTAAAACCACACTCTACGACCATATCCGCCACATCTTCTGGATGCCCCAACACAGTATCGTTTTGCCCTGAGATAAACCAAGCCGGTGGCCAATGAGCGCGCTTTGCCGCTTTCGCATAATCAAACCCATCATCGTGATCGATCCAATCACCCCGCACCCAATCGATACTTTGAACTAATGAGGCGCGACTTTCATTGTCCATACCAATGCGCAGCTTATCGGCGGCGAGGTAACCTTGGCCCATCGCTAAACCTGGCGCTAAACGGTTCCAAAAAACATCAACCATTAACCACTTCTTGAAGGACTTAACCCGAATTGTCCGTTTGCTACCGAAAGTAAGCAGTGAACGAACGCTTTGCTGCAAATCAGGATATCGGGCCAAACTACTCGCCATCAACACACCGCCCCATGAATGGGCGCACCAATGCACCTGCAAAGGCGCAACGGCTTTACGAGCCGTCTGCTCTTGGCAGACTTTTTGATGTAAATCGAGAATCGCCTGCTGCACTAAAGGTAACTGCTCGCGGATCACTTCACCCTGCCCTAAGGTAAAATCACGATCGATTTTAGGCAAGCTGAGCCCTCTTCCTGCAGTATCCAGCACATACACCACAAATCCCGCCTTCGCTAAATAACAACCAAGACCACGGCCACTCTGGCTATAAAACACCCGACCGTTAGACATAGCACCATGGAGCATGAGGATAGGCGTCTTAGAAAAATCAGGCGCAGCCGGTAATAACTGGCGTAGATGCAGTTGACCATCGCGGTACGGCAGGTAGATTGAAGACTGTGAAATGGTCGAAATTGAGCCTTGGGCGAGCTGAGTCAAAATAAGTCACTGGTAGTTTATCAATATCCCTAAACTACCAGCTCATCAATAAAAGACAAGAGTCATTGCTCTAACTCAGTCTCTATCCAGACTTATATTTAAATAAATGAATAACCTAGATTTGTAGCAGATAAGGTAGAACCCGCAGGTCGAGATGGCGAATATTGGCATCCGCCGCCGCTGCCAGCTTAGGTTTGGCATGGAAAGCGATACCAAAATCCGCTGCCATCACCATAGGAATATCATTCGCGCCATCGCCGATCGCGACTCTTTGGCCTTTTGGAATTTGCCACTGCTCACTGCAACGCTCAACCACATCTGCTTTAAACTGCGCATCCACAACTTTACCTGTTACTTCACCCGCAAGTTTACCGTCAGTGATCACTAACTCATTAGCAAAGGCCGCATCTAAGTTTAGAAGCTGCCTTAAATGGCCAACAAAAGGCGTAAAGCCGCCAGATGCCACCACTAAACGCCAGCCATGGGATTTAAGCTCTAAAAGCATAGGCTCAAGCCCAGGCATCAAAGGCAAGTTGTCGCACAAGGTCGTGATAATACTGGCATCGGCGCCCTTAAGCTGTGCCACACGCTGACGCAGACTCTGCTCAAAATCTAGCTCACCTTGCATAGCACGTTCAGTAATCGCCGCCACGCGCTCGCCAACGCCCGCCATAGCAGCTAATTCATCAATGCATTCAATCTGAATCGCCGTGGAATCCATGTCCATCACTAATAAGCCGGGATGATTCAAGCGAGGCAAATCAAAATTGATGACATGCAGTTCAGCTAAAGACTGCGGGAATGCCGCTAACTGCGCCTGAGAAGGCAAATTTACCAGTGCCAACTCGATGCAATGTAAGCCAACTTGGCGTTCGATATGGGCGATACCGATAACGTTAGACTGAGGCAATTGCGCTATCCATGCCGATATTGTCGCCTCTACCACGGCATCTTGATAAATAATTCGCACACGTGAAACACCAGCGGGTTTTGCTGACTCTTGATAACGTTCAAACACTTGCCCTTGGCGTTCAAACCTTGGGGAATGGTCAGAGACTAACCACAAAAAAAGCGCATCTTGGTTCAAGCTTTCCATCGGACTTAAATTCTCCAACTATCGGGCTCACTCAGAATCAATTATGATTAGGCAAGCGCTCTACATTTTAAGGGTCAAAGTGTTATATCTTAAAGGGCTAAAGAAAAGCCATAAAATCAGTAGACTGATCCAAATTGCCGCCGCCTTCGCCTTAATATTCGGCTTAGTGCAATTGTGGCAGACAAGCCTACTACAAGGTCAGTTGCTTCTAAAGTCCCAAACTCAAAAGATGGCCAGATTACTGGTACAGCAAACCGCTTATGGTGCCGCACCCGCGCTACAACTGCAAAATGACGAACAGTTGCAATGGCTCGCCAGCGCTTTAGTGGAAGATCCTAAGGTGATGTCCGCCGCCATCTTCAGTGACCAAGGCATGCGGCTATCCTTCGCTCAAAGCATCACTAAGGATGTAGTTGATCCTGACTCGGAAGAAATGAATTTGCTGCTAAGCAAATATCCTCCCTATGTAGAGCCCGTGATCCAAGAAGGGAAAAATCTAGGTTATGTCGAAGTCAGGCTTGATACCAAGTTATTTTTCAACGAAATCAAAGAAGCCCATAATTTAAACATGGAGCAACAACAAATCATGCTGCTGGTTGCAGGCTTGATTGGTATGTTGCTTTCACGCTCTTTGTCTTTCAAACGTGCCGACTTCGACCGCCGCCGCTTTCGGGTTAAGTTGCGTCAAGCGCCAAAAAAACCTAAGAAACGATCCTCAGCTGAAGAGCAATCAGAAAGTGTTAATAATGGTTTGGCGCAAGTGCTAACCGAAGATCAACTGGTGTCGACCACTGATCATCCACAAGAAAAAGCGGCTAAACCCACTAAGGCGCCAAAAGCAGTGACAGAGGCAAATACCGATAAGCTCACTCAGACCAGTGTGCAAACTAAGGCCGAAAAAACGTCAGAAAAATCATTGGAATTACAGGATAATACAGCCGTTGAAAACGCGGCAAACGATGCGGAACAAGCGGTACCTGTTAAGGTTAAACCTAAAGTGAAAAGTGTCCGTCGGGTAAAACACGCGACTAAAGCAACAGCCGCTGCGGCCGAAACCTCGACGCCAAAAACACCCAGTGAACCAAGTGATCTCGACACAGATTCAACAGGTTAATCTCTATTTCGATAGATAAGGTAAATCACTAATCTATTGATAGCTAAGCTCTAGATAAGCCATAAACAAGTAATTTCTAATAACCAAACCATTAATAACAAAGTCGAATAGAACAGCCGCTAAAAATTGGCATAAAAAAGGGTTCGCATTGCGAACCCTTTTCAGTAGCACACTCTTACAGCGTAACAGTTACAGTGTAATCGCCGCTTCTAATGTCATGATGATCATGTCATTGAATGTGGTTTGACGTTCTTCTGCAGAAGTCTTTTCACCGGTGCGGATATGATCAGATACAGTCACAACGCACAGGGCACGTGCGCCAAACTCATGGGCAACGCCGTACAAACCAGCCGCTTCCATTTCAACGCCTAATACGCCCATCTTCTCCATCACGTCAAACATTTGTGGATCAGGAGTGTAGAACAGGTCCGCAGAGAAAATGTTACCTACGCGAACTTTAGTGCCACGAGCTTTCGCAGATTCGATAACCGCATTCATCAGCTCATAGTTAGCGATAGCGGCAAAATCTTGGCCTTTAAAACGTAAACGGTTAACCGCTGAGTCAGTACATGCACCCATACCGATGATCACGTCACGTACTTTAACGTCAGTGCTGATCGCACCACAAGTACCCACACGGATCAGGTTCTTAACGCCGTAATCACGAATTAATTCAGTTGCATAGATAGAGCATGAAGGAATACCCATGCCAGAACCCATTACTGAAATACGCTTACCTTTGTAAGTACCAGTAAAACCTAGCATGTTTCGAACATCAGTCACTTGCTCAACATTTTCTAAGAATGTTTCAGCAATATATTTTGCACGTAATGGATCGCCTGGAAACAGCATTGTCTCAGCGAATGCGCCCTCTACAGCATTAATGTGTGGTGTTGCCATCGAAATAACCCCTGTTTATTTTATTAAGACTTAAGTCTTTGTTTACTGGCGGCAAATGTCAGCCGCCAAATCGAAATAAATGCTAATTTGCCTAAAGGAACGATTCGCCATAGGCCATAGGTTCAAGCTTAAAGTGGCTCGCAATAGATTGGCCGATATCGGCAAAGCTGTTACGACGACCCAGCGATCCCGCTTTCAATCCAGCGCCAAAGGCTAATACTGGCACATATTCACGGGTATGATCCGTGCCTTGCCATGTTGGATCGCAACCGTGATCCGCCGTTAAAATCAGCAGATCGTCTTCACCTAATAATGCGAGCATTTCAGGCAAACGGGCATCGAAATATTCCAGCCCTTTGGCATAGCCAGCAACATCACGGCGATGACCGTAGTGAGAGTCGAAATCAACGAAGTTAGTAAACACTATAGTGTTATCACCCGCAGATTTCACTTCAGCTAAGGTCGCATCGAAAAGTGCTTCTAAGCCGTTCGCCTTCACTTTTTTAGTGATACCACAGTAAGCATAAATGTCGGCAATCTTGCCTACACTCACCACTTCACCGCCAGCCTCTTTCAGCTTATCGAGTACAGTTTTTGCAGGTGGCGCGAGCGAATAATCCTTACGATTGCCGGTACGGGCAAAATCACTTGGACCAGTACCATCAAATGGACGGGCAATGACGCGACCTATGTTGTAAGGCTCTAACTCTTCACGGGTTATTTCGCAAAGACGATAGAGATTGTCTAAACCGAAGGTTTCTTCATGACAAGCGATTTGGAATACTGAATCAGCAGAGGTGTAGAAAATAGGCTTGCCAGAGCGCATGTGCTCTTCGCCTAACTCTTCTAAAATGGTTGTACCTGAGGCATGGCAATTACCTAAGAATCCATCCAGACCTGCACGGGCTAAGATCTTATCCGTCAGTTCTTTAGGGAAAGAATTTTGGTGCTCGCTGAAATAACCCCACTCGAATAGTACGGGCACGCCCGCCATCTCCCAGTGACCGCTCGGCGTATCCTTACCCGAACTTAACTCTTGTGCATGACCATAAGCACCAATCAGCTCAACATTATCGCCAAAACCGGAAGCAAAGGCGCCAGTACTTTCCATCGCCGCATGGCCTAAACCTAAGCGCGCTAAGTTAGGTAATTTCAGCGGGCCTTCACGGCCAATATCGGCTTTGCCTTCGGCGCATGCTTTAGCAATATGACCAAAGGTATCGGAACCGACATCACCAAAGCTTGCTGCATCAGCAGAAGCACCAACTCCAAAGGAGTCCAACATCATAATAATGGTACGTTTCATAATTCTTCCTTAAAGATCCGATGCACGAATATAGGCATAGATCTCAGGTGTTTTTTCTGGAGCGGTTTCACCAATGTGAATCGCTTTTTTCACCGCAAGTTCAGCTTCCGCGAAGGCGGCTTCAGACTGTGCATGGATAACGGCAATCGGAGTCGATGAATCTACTTTATCGCCTAAAGCACACACTTGAGTTAAGCCAACACTATAGTCTAGTGCATCACCGGGCTTACGGCGGCCGCCACCTAAGGTCACAACCGCTAAACCTAATTCACGGGTATCCATGCTATAGGCATAACCTTGCATATCGGCAAAAACTGGACGAATAATTTGTGATTGCGGTAGGTATTTACTGTAGTTTTCAACAAAATCGACTGGACCACCAAGACCCGACACCATCTTGCCAAAAAGTTCTGCAGCGCGACCATTATCGAGCACACGATTCAGTTTAGCGCGAGCGTCGGCTTCATTGCTTGCAAGACCGCCCAGAAGCAACATCTCAGCGCAAAGACCCATAGTGACTTCATATAAACGCGGATTACGGTAAGCCCCCGTTAAAAAGTCGATGGCTTCTTTCACTTCAACCGCGTTACCAGCGCAAGATGCAAGCACTTGATTCATATCAGTAAGCAAAGCTGTCGTTTTAGTGCCCGCACCATTAGCAACAGCGGCAATACTGCGAGCTAATTCTTCCGATGCTTCATAGGTTGGCATGAAAGCACCACTACCGACTTTCACATCCATCGCTAGTGCATCTAAATTACAGGCTAATTTCTTAGACAGAATCGACGCTGTGATGAGGGAAATGGATTCAACGGTGGCGGTATTATCGCGGATAGAATAGAAACGTTTGTCGGCAGGAACGAGATCGCCTGTTTGGCCAATAATCGCCACACCGACTTCTTTAACCACTTTACGGAACAATTCACTTGATGGCTCAGTTTGATAACCCGGAATGGCATCAAACTTATCGAGCGTGCCGCCCGTATGACCTAGGCCACGCCCAGAAATCATAGGCACATAACCACCACAAGCCGCAGCCATAGGGCCAAGCATAAGGCTAATCACATCGCCCACACCGCCAGTGCTGTGTTTGTCGATAACAGGGCCATTGAGTCCCAATGATTGCCAATTAAGTACAGTGCCAGAATCACGCATCGCTGTCGTTAAAGCGATTCTTTCATCCATATTCATGTCATTAAAGTACACAGCCATGCCTAATGCGGCAATCTGACCTTCGGACACTGCGTTAGTAGTGATACCTTGAACAAAAAACTGTATTTCTGCGGAACTTAGCGCTAAACCATTACGTTTTTTACGAATAATCTCTTGAGCTAGAAACATGATACTGCCTCCAAGATAGGCACTAACAACCCTGTCGCTAGTGCTTATCTTTGCAATGAAACATCAAAACTGTAGCAATATTACAAGTTCATACTATCGAAGTTTTGAGTTTGCCAAATAGATTTAGGTCACACTTAATTAGGCTCGCTATACGCTGATAGTATTAATCAGCGATAGTTTGCAATTAATAGCCTTGAGTCGGCTTAGGCGCATCAGCTAATTCTAGTGTGTGTAACAAGCTGTTTAGTAAACTTGAAGCACCAAATCTAAAGGTACGTGGTGAAACCCAGTCAGCACCTAAAATACGCTCAGCAACACCGAGAAACTCAGCCGCTTGTGCAGCATCACGCACACCACCGGCAGGCTTGAAGCCTACTTGGGTATTCTTCTCGCTGATCACAGTTAACATGATTTCAGCTGCTTCAAGTGTGGCGTTTACAGGCACTTTACCAGTAGAGGTTTTAATAAAGTCAGCACCTGCATCGATTGAAAGCTCAGATGCACGACGGATAAGTGCAGGATCAGCTAACACGCCAGATTCGATGATGACTTTTAACAAGACTTCACCACAGGCTTCTTTACAGGCTTTAACTAATTCAAAACCAATTGTTTCATTGCCTTCCATCAGTGCGCGGTATGGGAATACCACGTCAACTTCGTCGGCACCATAGGCAACAGCTGCGCGAGTTTCTAGCACAGCAATGGCAATGTCATCATTGCCATGGGGGAAGTTAGTCACAGTGGCGATTTGGATATCTTCAGCACCGATTTCATCTAACGTCTTGCGTGCAATCGGGATGAAACGTGGGTAAATGCAGATAGCGGCAGTATTGCCCGCAGCCGTTTTCGCTTTGTGGCACAGGTCGATCACTTTTTGATCTGTGTCGTCATCATTCAAAGTCGTTAAGTCCATCAACTCAATGGCGCGTTGTGCGGCTTTTTTTAAATCAGTCATAATAGCTCTCCAAAATAAAAATTAAATGAATAGAAATCAGTCGCATAAAAGCAACGCTTGAGAGGTGGCATTATTTTGATTATTTTTATATGGCCGGGCCTTCAGGCGGTGCCGAGTAATTTGCTTGTACAAACTACCTTGTTGTAGGTATTCAATCTTGCCTAAGTCATAAAGAGCAATAGGCATCCTGACACTTAAAATAACTTATAAGTGACCACGACTTGAATCCTTGAAGACCGGAAGAGAGGATACGAATAAAATCTTGCTCCTACTTTTCCGCGAAAAATCCATTTTAGCGCGAGAAAAACACAAACCTTTATATAAACCCACTTGTTAGCCTAATAGGCTTAGATAAAGACTCATGGTAAAACTAAAGATGGAGCCGCATAATGCGGCTCCAACAAGCAATAATTACAAGAGATTAGAACTTGTAAGTTGCTGACAGGTAGTGTGACCAACCTGTTGATTCTAGAGCTAGAGCACCAGCACCATCTTCTAACAGATAAACGTCTTTGAAGCCTTTCAAGCCATAGCCCAGAGCATAACGATCTGAATGCCAGTATAGGCCGAAGAAGATGTTACCACCGTTTGACGTTTTTGGTACGAAAGCAGCTTGGTCTTCATCTGCACCGAATTGATAATCGATGTAACCTTGGAATGACAGGAAGCTCTTGTTATCAAAGAAGTAGAAAGGTTTGAACCAGTTAGCAGAGAACTGATATCCGTTCCACTCTTTAGCATTCAGGTCGTAGAAACCATATAGGTTCATACCTGTTTTGCCTAACCAAGGCACGTTTACATCAGCACCAACACCCCAGAATGAAGAGTTAACGCCTTCACCATTCAGACCGTCCCAGTTGAACAGAGTAGAGAAGTAAACTTCTTGAACTGGGCCAAAAGATAAGTCTTTACCAGTCAAAGCATCGATAGACACACGTGGAGCAAACTTCATGAAAATTTTGCTTGTGCCAGAACCTGGGTTCTTGTCACCGTTGCTGCTTGATTGGTTTGCTAAGTTGAATACGTCAACATAACCGTATAGATCGAATACGCCAGAACGACCGCCGAATTCCATTTCTAAATAGTTGTGTTGATCGCCTGTTGCTGGGTTATCTGGCTTTTCACCAATAGAGTACATAGCGTTGAACTGCATCCACTTATAATCAGTACCGTGAAGATCAGTACGATCAGCAGCAAATGCGTTACCAGAGATTGCTGCTACTGCAGTAGCGGCTAAAGCTAAAGTTTTAACGTTTTTCATCATCAACCCCATTTATCTTGTTTGCTACCATCGAGGGTAGCGTTCTTTTTGTGGCGTTCGCATTCTACCTAGATTAAAAAAAATCTCAATAATCTAGCGTAAAATCACAAACACAAAATTCTTAATTGTGAACAAAGTCGCGACTTCTGCATTACGATTAATTAACGTAACCGTAGACTCACGACATTTAAGACAGAATGACAGCTACACTTCAGTTGCATTCTGTGTCTTTCAATTGGAGAAACTATTCACTACAGGAATCACTACTGGAAAATGGTTGAATTAACTTAGGCCCTGCCCTGCATGGTCAGGACCCAGTTAGTGGGGTTTCCCCCTGCTGTTGTTACTTAGATAGCTAAGAACAAACCAGCAAGTGTTGCGCTCATTAAGTTAGCTAAAGAGCCGGCGATAACCGCACGAATACCCATTGTAGCTAAATCATGACGACGGTTAGGAGCCATAGCACCTAAACCACCAAGCAAAATCGCGATTGAAGACAAGTTAGCGAAACCACACAGAGCAAACGAAATAATCGCTTGTGTTCTATGAGTCATCACAGCTTGAGTTTCAGCAACGCATAACGGCAGGCCTTTAACAACTTCAGCAGCAACCGCTGTACAAGTAGTGGCAGCATCAGAGATATATGGAGCAAAGTTTAAGTAAGCAACGAATTCGTTAACAATGATCTTTTGACCGATGAAAGAACCTGCTACTAATGCTTCATTCCAAGGCACACCGATAAGGAAGGCTAATGGCATAAACACATAGCCAAGGATCAGTTCAAGTGTTAAACCTTCAACGCCAAACCAACCACCCACACCACCAATAATGCCGTTGACCATAGCGATCAAACCAACGAAGGCTAACAACATAGCGCCTACGTTTAAGGCTAAATGCATACCAGATGAAGCACCTGCAGCAGCGGCGTCTAATACGTTAGCTGGTTTGTCAGGATCTTCTGGTAAATCGCTCATGTCATTTTTAGCAGCTTCAGTTTCAGGGTGCATCAGTTTAGCCATTAATAGACCACCTGGTGCTGCCATGAATGAAGCGGCAACTAAGTATTCGATAGGTACACCCATCTGCGCGTAACCAGCCAATACTGAACCCGCGATTGATGCCAAACCACCCACCATGATCGCAAACAGTTCAGACTGCGTCATAGTTGGAATGAATGGGCGAACCACTAATGGGGCTTCAGTCTGACCAACGAAGATGTTAGCAGTTGCTGACATAGATTCAGTACGGCTTGTGCCCAATGCCTTTTGTAAACCACCACCGATGATACGGATGATCCACTGCATAACGCCTAAGTAATATAGAACCGCAATCAGAGAAGAGAAGAACACAATAACGGGTAACACGTTAACTGCGAAGATAAAGCCAAGTTTGAAGTTAGCTAAATCACCAAACAGGAAACCGATACCGTTTTGTGCGTAACCAATAACGCTAGAAACCGCATCAGACATCCCTTTCAGAATGTCTTTACCAACTGGAACATACAGTACAAAACCACCGAAGGCAGCTTGGATAGCTAACGCGCCACCCACTGTACGTAAATTAATTGCTTTTTTGTTATTCGATAGGAGGAAACCTATCGCAAGTAGGGTGACCACCCCTACTAAACTCATTAATATATCCATTAACCATCACCCTATTGTTAACACTTTTTAATTATGTTGTTAATCAACCTATTTCCGAGTCAGATTATACCCGAGGCAAAGTCGAAAATCGTCGTTTTGATCATATTTTTGGAGTTTAATTTCAATCGCTTAGTGCAGAATGCTAGTGCGACCTACACCTGTTTATTTAAAAACAGCTAAAGGTCAAACAGTTGCATTGCATTCAACATCAAGTGTTCTGATATTAGAACACTTGATTTTTTTTGCAAATTGGCAATTTTGTCTATAAAAAGAACAAGGTTAGCGGGCTGGTTACGTTTTTCAGTAACATTTATCGGTGCCATTGCAGGAGAGTCAGTCTCAAGTATGAAGTGCTGAAGTGGTAATTCGCTGACAGTTTTGAGCAATTTTTTGGCATTAGGGTTCATAATCAAACCACCAATTCCCAGCTTAAAACCTAATTTGATATATTCCTGTGCAATTTCAGTACTGCCAGAAAAAGCATGTATCACACCGCCTCTAGGCAATTGATGCTTTTTCAAACACCCTCAAACCTCTGAATGTGCTTTTACGCTATGAATAATAACTGGCAGATTAACGGACTTAGCTAAAGCTAATTGTGCCTCAAAAAATGCGAGCTGCTGAGGCCACGTTGAGGAATAGAGCTTATCTAAGCCACATTCACCAATAGCAACAAAGCGAGGACATTCTAGTAACGCCGAAACTTGAGATGTTAATGCTAAGATCCCAGCATCAACATCCTCTGGACAAAACCAAGGATGAATACCAAGGGCAAAATAAGTTTGGTATTGTTCGGCAACGGCGAGCTGTTTGTGCCAGTGCTGCGGGGACACACCGGGAATAATCAGATTATCTACGCCAACACTGTGCATTCGCAACACCACATCGTCGCGGTCAACATCAAACTCAGCAAAATCCAAATGGGCGTGGGTATCAATCACAGTAAATTCCTCACTCTGTGGTCGATTTACCAATTGAATGAGGTTCGGGTGGCGATACAGTTTCGTCAACCACTAAAGCTTTAGCGCATTTTACCGCTAATGGAGGATCTTCAAGGCGCGGCATGCAACAGCGACGATTTTCAGGTGTCAGCCCCATTCGGTCGCACCAATGAATATAAGCCTGCCATGTTTTTGTGATCCAATTCGCCATCATTCACATCCAGAACCGATTTTTAGTTTTCATTAGATACAAAAATGGCGGTGAATTCACCGCCATTTCAACCACTATTCTAGACCGAACCCTATTAATGTTCGCGGGTTTTCGCAAACTCAATATCAGGATATCTTTCCATCGAAAGATTAAGGTTAACCATAGTTGGTGCAATATAGGTTAAGTTATCGCCACCATCGAGAGCCAAGTTTTGGCTACACTTACGGCGGAACTCTTCAAGCTTACGCTCATCCTTACAATAAACCCAGCGAGCTGTCGACACGCTAATACCTTCGTAAATAGCTTCGACGTTATATTCACTCTTCAGACGACCAACAACCACTTCAAACTGCAGTACACCCACAGCGCCAACAATCAAATCGTTAGTATCAATTGGGCGGAATACTTGTACAGCACCTTCTTCAGATAACTGTACTAAGCCTTTTAAGAGTTGCTTCTGTTTAAGCGGATCGCGCAAACGAATACGGCGGAACATTTCAGGAGCGAAGTTAGGTACGCCAGTGAAACGGAATTTTTCACCTTGGGTAAACGTATCGCCAATACGGATAGTGCCATGGTTATGTAAACCGATGATATCGCCTGGGTAAGCTTCTTCAGCACGCTCACGATCGCCCGCCATAAAGGTCAATGCATCGCTAACGTTAACATCTTTACCAATACGCACATGGTGCATTTTCATGCCTTGCTCGTAACGGCCAGAACACACACGCATAAAGGCGACACGGTCACGGTGTTTTGGATCCATGTTTGCTTGGATCTTGAACACGAAACCGGTGAATTTTTCTTCATCAGGCATGATAACGCGTGTATCGCTTTCGCGCGGTAATGGCTTAGGTGCCCACTCGACGATGCCGTCAAGAATATGGTCCACACCAAAGTTACCTAGCGCAGTACCGAAGAACACTGGCGTCAACTCGCCTTTCAAGAAAGCTGCATGGTCAAATTCATGCGACGCGCCGCGAACTAATTCCATCTCATTGCGCAAATCAGCGGCATAACTGCCAATCGCTTTCTCAAGATCAGGATTATTAATGCCTTTAATTACACGACGCTCTTGGATCGTGTGTCCCATACCGCCTTGATACAAGACCACTTCATCACGCAGTATGTGGTAAATACCTTTGAACTCTTTACCGCTGCCAATAGGCCAAGTAATAGGTGCACAGGCAATATTCAGCACGCTTTCGACTTCATCCATCAGATCAATAGGATCACGGATATCGCGGTCGAGTTTATTCATAAAGGTCACAATCGGCGTATCACGCAGACGTGTCACTTCCATCAACTTGATCGTACGGTCTTCAACACCCTTAGCTGAGTCGATCACCATCAAACATGAGTCAACGGCCGTCAGAGTACGATAAGTATCTTCAGAGAAGTCTTCGTGACCAGGCGTATCGAGTAGGTTAACAAGGGCGCCACCATAGGGGAATTGCATGACAGACGTAGTAATAGAAATACCACGGTCTTTCTCCATTTCCATCCAGTCAGACTTAGCATGCTGACCCGATTTTTTGCCTTTAACCGTACCCGCTTTCTGCAAAGCGTTTCCGAATAACAGCACTTTTTCGGTAATGGTTGTTTTACCCGCGTCGGGGTGCGATATGATCGCGAAGGTGCGACGTTTATCGACCTCTACTTTATTGCCTGACATGTTAACCTATGCACTTGTATCGCTAAAAAGGCGCAAATTATAGCGCCTCAGTTCGAGCTTGGCTAGGCAAAGCCCGAGATGAACTCGGGCTGAGAGAGGTTATTTTGTGGCTTCGAGCAAACCTTTGACTTTGGCGAGTTCAATACGCGCATATCTATGTTCGACAAAATCATAGATATTGGTTGCCAGTGCTAAGCGAAAATAGTTAGCCGCATCTTGATATTGCTTAGTTTCTATCGCCATTTTTGCAAGGTAAAAATAAGCTTCGCATAAACGTTCAGCATATTCTTTTGGATAAGTTAAGCCTACTTTAGCGGCAGAAAACACCTCATCACGACTTTTTTTACCTAAATAATAATCGACGATAACGGTCGCCCAAGCATCATTTTCTAAATTCTGACGATGCTGCGCTAACTGTTTTTTAGCTTCAACAGAGTCAGCTTTCAAATCAATCAAATACAACCATAATGCCCGATAACCGTCTTTATTATCGCCTGCATAAAACGCCTGCATATCTTTAGTCGCTAAATCAATGCGGTCGCCATAGTACAAAGCAATGCCGCGATTCAAATAGGCATAATCATAATTAGGTGCTAACTCTAATACGCCATCGAAGGCTTCATAGGCGCTGTCGTATTCACCTTCTTGGGTGTAATAAATTCCAAGGAAATTATAGGCATCAGCAAGATCAGGCTGAAGTTTTAACGCTTGCATAAAATCAATCCGTGCGAGCAGTCTTAAGCCCACACTGTCGTAAATCACACCACGATCGTAATGAAATCTGGCTCTCTGTTCATTCGTCAGTTCGACCGTAGCCAAAATCTCGTTGAGTTTTGCCAGTGTCACTTCGACTTTATAATCAGGCATAACTGGCGCGACAACCAATTTACCTTCAACATCATTATGGTTATCTAAAGGAGACTGGGTGGTTGCGCATCCGGCTAACAACAGACTGGCACTCGCCAGCACAGCAACGACAGCGGTTCTAATTTTAAGACTCATCCATTTCTACCTTTTTAGATTCCCAACATACGCAGAAGAATCTTCATGATAGCAATCCCACCACAGGACCGCTATTAGGGAATTAAGATTAATAGTGACTTTCTTAATGCCAAAACAAAAAAGGAGATCATTTGATCTCCTTTTGATGCAATCACTTAGAAAGTGTGTGCCTATAAATAAGTCAAAGACTCATTATTCAGCAGCAGCTTCTTTCGTTTGTGCTTCTTTAATTGACAGACGTACGCGGCCTTGACGATCCACTTCCATCACCTTAACGGCAACTTCTTGGTTCAGCTCAAGGTGATCAGACACGTTAGCAACACGTTCATCACTGATTTGTGAAATGTGTACTAAACCGTCTTTGCCCGGCAGAATGTTCACGAATGCGCCGAAATCAACGATACGGATAACCTTACCATTGTAGATACGACCCACTTCAACTTCTGAAGTGATTTCTTCGATACGACGGATAGCTTCTTTAGTTGCTTCGCCGTTTGAAGAAGCGATCTTCACAGTACCATCATCTTCCAGTTCAATCGTAGTGCCCGTTTCTTCGGTCAGAGCACGGATAACTGCGCCACCTTTACCGATAACGTCACGGATTTTTTCTGGGTTGATCTTAATAACTGTGATACGTGGAGCGTGATCAGAAATATCATCACGGTGTGAACCAATCGCTTGATCCATCACGTTCAGGATATGTACACGTGCACCATAGGCTTGTTGCAGTGCGATATCCATGATTTCTTTAGTGATACCTTCGATCTTGATATCCATCTGCAGTGCAGTAATACCATCACGCGTACCCGCAACTTTGAAGTCCATGTCACCTAAATGATCTTCATCACCTAAAATGTCAGAAAGAACAACGAAATCATCGCCTTCTTTCACTAGACCCATAGCGATACCCGCTACAGAAGTCTTGATAGGTACACCGGCATCCATCAGCGCGAGAGAAGTACCACATACTGACGCCATAGAGCTTGAACCGTTAGATTCAGTGATTTCAGATACAACGCGTACGCTGTATGGGAATTCAGCCGCTGAAGGCATAACAGCGTTGATACCGCGCCAAGCTAACTTACCATGACCGATTTCGCGGCGCTTAGGTGATCCCACCATGCCTGTTTCACCAACAGAGTATGGAGGGAAGTTATAGTGCAGCATAAAACGGTTAGTGCGCTCGCCCATGATGCTGTCGATCTTCTGTGCATCACGTTCAGTACCTAAAGTACAAGTGACTAACGCTTGAGTTTCGCCACGAGTGAACAATGCGCTACCGTGAGTACGTGGCAATACGCCCGCTAACACACTTAAGGCACGGATCATGTCTGGTTCACGACCATCGATACGTGGCTCGCCACGGATGATGCGACCACGAACCACTTTCTTCTCTAAGCTACCCAGTAAGTTGTCAACTTCACTTAAATCAACGCTTGGATTACTCGCTAACAAGGCTTCTTTTGCTGCTGCTTTAACAACAGAAACTTGAGCATAACGATCTTGTTTAACTTGGATTTTATACGCATCACCTAAACCAGCTTCAGCAAGCTCTTTGATTTGGGCAACTAAATCGGCATCTTGCGTTGGTGCAGTCCAATCCCAAGTTGGTTTACCGGCTTCTGCTTTAAATTCAGCAATCGCCTTGATAACCACTTGTTGTTGATCGTGACCGTAAACTACAGAACCTAACATCACTTCTTCTGGTAATGCTTGGGCTTCTGATTCCACCATTAATACTGCACCAGCAGTACCAGCAACCACTAAGTTCAGTTGACTGGTTGCAAGTTGTGCAACACTTGGGTTCAACACGTATTCGCCATCAATGTAACCCACACGTGCAGCACCTAAAGGACCGCTGAATGGAATACCAGAAATAGCCAGTGCCGCAGAAGTACCGATCATGGAGATGATATCTGGCTCGATTTGTGGATCGACAGATACTACGGTAATGATAACTTGAACTTCGTTTTTGAAACCATTAGGGAAAAGAGGGCGAATTGGACGGTCGATCAGACGAGCGATTAATGTCTCATCTTCTGAAGGACGGCCTTCACGCTTAAAGAAACCACCAGGAATTTTACCCGCTGCGTAGGTTTTTTCTTGATAGTTAACAGTCAGAGGGAAAAAGTCACGGCCTGCATCTGCATCTTTTTTACCGACAACAGTGACTAACACTGTCGTGTCACCCATACTCGCTAAAACGGCTGCATCAGCTTGACGCGCTATAACACCTGTTTCCAGGGTGACTGTATGTTGACCATACTCAAAACTCTTTACAATAGGATTCACGTGACCCATTCCTTAATTAATGACCTTGAATTACGCGCGTAAGTATACTGCAATTCGGATCAATAGATAAAGAGCAGATAATGATGACAAATACGTAACTTTTCACTAAAGTGGTTAAATCAACAAAGAGTTGCGGTTTATATTGATACGGAAAATCTCGCCGATGGTGAATAATTATCATGAAGGATGCGCCCGATGACAGGCCGTTTTAAGTCACTGACGTGGAAACAAACTAACCTAGTCGTATTTACTGCCCTATTTTTTGCCATTGCCATTTTTATTGTTGAAATCGCTTTAGTCGTCGTATCAACCAAACAACAACTCACGACCACTCAGCAAGAACTCCTTGATTCAGTTGAACAACCTGCAGCAAATGCCGTATGGGCATTAGATGATAATTTAGCCCGTCAAACTTTAGAGGGTGCCATCAAAGTCGAACATGTTGGCTCGGCGGTGATTGAGCTGGACGATGGCTCAATGTTTGTTTCTGTCAGTAATAATAAGCAGAATAACTCACAGACTTTTATCAGTTTAAGTAATAAATTATTTGATGATCTCAAAGAAATTTCTCGCCCTTTGTATAGGCCTTTTTATTTTGAAGGTACCCAACAACAGCAACTCATTGGTACATTAACGGTTTTCTACGATACCCAAGAACTAACAAACACCCTCTTCTCGCAGTTAAGATTTAGTTTTTTTGCTACTCTCGCTCGTGCACTCTTACTCACCTTAGTGCTGTCCGTGGTATTCCATCGCTTCCTGACTCAGCCTATCGCACGCATCAGTGAGGCCATAGATAAGATCGAACCCGACTCTCCAGATGAAAATCTCTTACCTATGTCCAACGCGCATAAGGATGATGAACTCGGCCTAGTGACATCGAAATTCAACCAAATTCTTATCCAATTTAGCCAAACCCAATCCAAACTGCGCAAAATGGCGACCCGAGATCCGCTAACTGGCTTACCGAACCGCACACTATTGCTTGAAACCATTGCAGTCACTATCCAACGCTCGCGAGTACACAAACGCAGCTTTGCATTGATGTTTATCGACTTAGACCGTTTTAAGAATATCAACGATTCCCTTGGCCACGCATTAGGCGATCAATTCCTCGCTCGTATCGCCCGCATTCTCGAACGATTCGTTGGTGATAAAGGTACAGTTTCCCGCTTAGGTGGAGATGAATTTGTTATTCTGGCCGATACAGTTCACACCCCAGACCAAGCAGCAGATTTTGTAGATAAGCTACTGATCCAGCTCAATGTCCCGATTCAATTAAATGAACATGCAATTCATCCTGCGGCATCGATTGGGATTTCTATTTATCCCGAAGACGGTAACAGCGCTGAAGATTTGATCCGTCACGCTGACATTGCCATGTACAGCGCGAAAGCTGCAGGCTCGAATCAATGGGCCTTCTTCAAACAACAGATGACTGAGCGAGCAGCAGTTCGTTTACGCACTGAAGCATCTTTACATGATGCGTTAAAAAACAATGAATTTTTACTGTATTTCCAACCGAAACTTGATCTGCAAACAGGTAAAGTCATCGCCTGTGAAGCCTTGATCCGTTGGCAAAAAGACGGACGACTCATCAGCCCAATTTCCTTTATTCCCGTCGCGGAAGAGACCGGTATCATCATTCCTATAGGTCGTTGGGTGATAGAGCAAAGCTGTAAAGTCCTTAGGGAATGGCAGAAAAAATATAACTATGCCATCCCAATTGCGATTAATGTTGCCTCACAGCAATTTGCCGATGCTAGTTTAGTTCCCGATATCAAACAGATGGCATTACGCTATCAAATCCAACCCGAGTTGCTGGAAATTGAAATCACTGAAACCTCTTTGATGAACGACATTGAACTCGCTATCGCTAAGCTTGAACAATTGAAATCAGCCGGATTTGGTATTGCAGTCGATGACTTTGGCACAGGGTATTCTTCACTCTCTTACCTGCGCCATTTGCCTATCACTACCATGAAAATCGATCGTTGTTTCGTTTCTGATCTACCAGGGGATAGCGCAATTGCATCGACCATTTTAATGTTGGGAAAGCAGCTTAATTTGACCATTGTGGCCGAAGGTATTGAAAACGAGCAGCAATTGGATTGGTTGAAAGAAAATCAGTGCCAAGTCGGCCAAGGTTTCTATTTTAGTCAGCCTCTACCCCAAGCAGAATTTGAAGCCCTGTATATAGCAACACAAACAGCAACAATAAGCAGTCTTGATGGTTTACGTGGGGCTTAGGATACTTACATTGGCACTTAAGTATCGATTCGACGCTTAATCACATCAAGCTAAGCATAACGGACCTAAACATTATACCAATCGTATTAAATATCTGTTCATTCAGTGGGAGTTCAACGCGCTTTAGACAAGGCGAAGGCTTGAAAGCATAGTGGTGCTCTGTCGAAAGCCTTAAACGCAGTATAAAGCGCGTTGAAACCCGCCCTTCGGGAGCCTCACAGGCATCCCACTCCTGTGTTGCATTGACTTAAAAGGGAATAACCATTTCTGCGTCAATGCGCCTAGGATTGAAATGCCTGTGAGGCTCTGAACTGATTAGATATTTAATGTGATTGGTATTAGACTGATTTTGACTGTAACTTCTTTATATCTCCCGTTTACACAATAAATATTCTGTTAAATTTTAGGCAATAAAAAAGGAGGCTAAGCCTCCTTTTTCACGTTAGTCGACGCGAAATTAACGACGTAGACCTAACTTTTGGATCAGAGCAGTGTAACGTGCTAAATCAGTACGTTTCAGGTAAGCAGTTAACTTACGACGTGAGCTAACCATACGTAACAGACCACGACGTGAGTGGTGATCATGAATGTGCTCTTTGAAGTGATCTTGCAAATGGTTGATTTGCGCAGTTAACAAAGCAACTTGAACTTCAGTTGAACCAGTGTCGTTTTCACAACGGCCAAAATCAGCCAAAATTTTTGCTTTTGCTTCAGAACTTAGTGACATGTATATCTCCAAATAAATAATATGAATCTCTAGCCGATCACTAACTCAGCCAGAGGGCGCGTTATTCTACCCATAAACCCACCCTAGCGCAATAAAAGGCGGGGACTAATGCATCAACTAATTTAATCATTTGTCGATGGATAGCGGGCTAATGCGTTTCTGCAGGTTCGTCATGGATAACAATGAGTCGTTTCGGCGCTAATAAGCCATCTTCGTTCATTGTGCCAATCCCCACAAATCGGCGAATGTCACCTAAAGTGATACGTACCAACTCATCGGTTTTCAAATCTGCATTAACCGGTACCCGAACTGCTTGACCTTGCATTAAGTAAGGAGCTATCGCATCCGGCACATTCACCTCTGGAAAATCGGCCACGGCCGTGTCCATAGGCAATAACAGAGGGTCGAGTAATACGCTCGGATCTATCTGTTGTTCATGTGCTTGAGCAACTAGCGCTTCAAGTTGTTCTAAAGTGACCATTCTGGCATAGGGATACTGTGCAACTTGGGTGCGGCGCAGCATAATCACATGGGCGCCACAACCGAGCATCTCACCGAGATCGTCTATGATAGTGCGAATATAAGTGCCCTTAGAACAATGAATGTCTAAGGTCAGCTCATCGCCTTCAAGACCGATGAAATTTAGCTCAAATACCGTAATAGGGCGAGATTCACGCGGCACTTCTATGCCTTCACGGGCATATTTATACAGGGGCTGACCCTGATATTTCAGCGCGGAATACATAGAAGGCACTTGCTGAGTTTCACCACGAAAGAAATCAAGCGCGGTAAATAACTGTGCCTCGGTAAAATCAATGGCACGGGTTTGCACCACTTCACCATCGGAATCACTGGTATCTGTCCGTTCGCCAAGCTTTGCAGTGACTAAATAGCGTTTATCGGCATCCAATAGATGCTGAGAAAACTTAGTCCCTTCGCCTAAGCATACAGGTAACATACCTGTCGCTAACGGATCGAGTGCGCCCGTATGCCCAGCTTTATTCGCATTAAAAAAGCGCTTTACCCTTTGCAATGCAAAGTTAGAACTCATGCCAGTGGATTTATCCAGCAGCACTATCCCATCGATAAAACGACCTTTTGGACGACGAGCCATTAATCTTTACCTTCCGTTTCATCTGCGTCATCAGCAATATCATCACCTAAGACTTCATCTTCAACCGATGCGTCTTCGCTGCCAAATTGCTGTTGCTTCGCTTTGTCTTGGTTGATCACTTGGCTAACTAAGTTAGACATGCGCATACCTTCAACTAGCGAGCTATCGTAGATAAAACGCAGTTCAGGCATGACACGCAGCTTCATACGACCCGCCACTAAAGTGCGGATATAAGGAGCTGCGCTGATCAAAGCGTTTAGCTTTTCTTGAACGACAGCTTTGTCTTCTTCGAAAAAAGTCACAAACACTTTGGCATAGCTGAGATCGCGAGAGACGTCGACGTCATTCACAGTCACAAAGCCAATACGAGGATCTTTCATGTCGCGCTGTAGCACTTGAGCAAGTTCTTGCTGAAGCTGCTGAGCGATTCGACGAGTACGACTGAATTCTTTTGCCATAATATTTCTTACCATAGCTTAAATTGATAAGGGCGGCTAAAGCCGCCCTTATTATCGTTACAGAGTACGAGCAATCTCGACGGTTTCGAATACTTCGATTTGGTCGCCTACGCGAACATCGTTGTAGTTCTTAACGCCAATACCACATTCCATACCATTGCGAACTTCAGCAACGTCGTCTTTGAAGCGACGTAGAGATTCGAGTTCACCTTCGTAGATAACAACGTTATCACGTAGTACGCGAATTGGTGCGCTACGCTTGATGGTACCTTCGGTCACCATACAGCCAGCAATTGCACCCAGCTTAGGTGACTTGAACACATCACGAACTTCAGCCAGACCGATAATTTGTTGTTTGAACACAGGAGACAGCATACCTGTCATCGCTGCACGCACTTCATCAATCAAATTATAGATAACGCTGTAGTAACGTAAATCAACACTTTCACTTTCGATAGTCTTACGGGCTTGTGCATCGGCACGTACGTTAAAGCCAACCATGATAGCGTTAGAGGCAGCCGCTAAGGTTGCATCCGTTTCAGTCAGTGCACCCACACCGCGAGCGATGATGTTCACTTTCACTTCGTCGGTAGACAAACCGGTTAACGAGTCAGTAATCGCTTCGAGTGAACCTTGTACGTCTGCTTTAAGAACGATGTTCAGTTCTTTCACTTCGCCGTCTGTCATGTTCGCAAACATGTTTTCTAGCTTAGATTTTTGCTGACGTGCCAGTTTCACATCACGGAACTTACCTTGACGATACAGGGCAACTTCGCGAGCTTTACGTTCGTCACGAACGACTGTTGCTTCATCACCTGCAGACGGAACGCCTGACAGACCTAGAATTTCAACAGGAATAGATGGACCCGCTTCAGTGATTGAACGACCGTTTTCGTCTTTCATTGCACGAATTTTACCGTACTCAAGACCACACAGAACGATATCACCTTGGCGCAGCGTACCTTCTTGAACCAGAATCGTAGCCACAGGGCCGCGACCTTTGTCCAATTGTGATTCAATGACCACACCGGCAGCCATACCATCACGTACCGCTTTCAGTTCGAGAACTTCAGCTTGCAGTAAGATACCTTCTAACAGTTCGTCAACACCTTCACCTGTCTTAGCTGAAACGAAGGCAAACATGTTGTCTCCACCCCAATCTTCAGACATAACACCGTGTTGCGACAATTCGCTCTTAACGCGATCGATATCCGCTTCCGGTTTATCCATCTTGTTCACAGCCACGATTAATGGCACGTTACCGGCTTTAGCATGTTGAATTGCTTCGATAGTTTGCGGCATTACACCGTCATCGGCAGCAACAACTAGCACAACAATATCCGTTGCCTTGGCACCGCGGGCACGCATTGCGGTAAACGCGGCGTGACCAGGAGTATCAAGGAAAGTGATCATGCCATTTTCAGTTTCAACATGGTATGCACCGATATGCTGAGTAATACCACCGGCTTCGCCAGCAGCCACTTTAGCGCGGCGAATGTAGTCGAGTAACGAAGTCTTACCGTGGTCAACGTGACCCATGATAGTCACAACTGGTGCACGAGATTCTAGCTTGATGCCATCTTCATCATCACGGTCTTGTAGCACTTGGTGCTCAAGTTCGTTTTCACGGATAAGCACAACTTTGTGACCCATTTCTTCAGCAACTAGCTGGGCAGTCTCTTGATCTAACACTTGGTTGATCGTGACCATAGAACCCATTTTCATCATCTGTTTGATGATTTCAGTCGCTTTCACTGCCATTAAATGCGCAAGTTCAGAAACAGTAACAGTTTCACCGATACGCACATCACGGCTCACTGCTGCCACAGGCTTATTGAAGCCATGCGCCATAGACTCAGGTGCAGTACTGCGGTTACGCATGTGCTTTTCACGGCCGTCACGGGCATCTTTGCCGCCACGTTTTTTCGCGTTGCTCTTGTTACGAGCACGACGTCCGCGTTTTTCTTCATCCAGATCAGAAGTATCTTCAGCAGCACGAGCTACTTTAGATGTCGTGATGTGATGATCACCGTTTTTCTCGGCTTCTAAACGTTGGCGCTCTTCTTCGGCCCAGCGCTTAGAATGTTCTTCAGCGAGTAAGCGAGCAGTTTCTGCCGCTTTAGCCGCTTCTTCGTCTTGCTTACGTTTGGTTGCCGCTTCTTGCGCCGCTTTCAAACGTTCAGCTTCTAGACGAGCCGCTTCTGCTTCTGGTGACATATCTTTAACCACTTTCACTTCGGCTGCTGCTTTAGCTTTCGCCTTAGCTTCTGCTTCCACTTTTGCCTTAGCATCTGCTTCAGCTTTCACTTTTGCTGCCGCAGCAGCTTCTGCTTCGGCCTTTGCTTTTGCCAAAGCTTCTGCTTCGGCTTTCGCTTCTTCTTCAGCCTTCAGAGTAGCCTCATTAGCATCACGCTTAACGAAAGTTCGTGTTTTACGAACTTCAACTTTAACATCTTTAGATTGACCACCATTACCGGCCACACTTAGGGTCGATACGGTTTTACGCTGCAGCGTCATTTTCGTTGGCGCATTTTCGCCACCGTGCTGCTTTTTCAGATAATCCAGTAACTGCTGCTTTTCAGCTTCAGTCACTTTATCAGCTTGGCCTTTCTTAATTCCAGCCTGAGAGAATTGCTCAATCAGACGTTCAACACTTTTACCCACTTCCGTGGCCAATTTCTCTACGGTAGTATCTGCCATCAGTTAAATCCCCCTGTTGATCGACTTATGCTTCTTCGCCAAACCAACAGATATTGCGGGCTGCCATGATGAGCTCACCTGCTTTTTCTTCTGTCAATTCTTCAATTTCGATCAAATCATCAATGCCTTGTTCAGCCAAGTCTTCTAGAGTCACAATACCTTTGCTAGCGAAAACATAGGCTAAGTGTCTTTCAACACCTTCAAGTGCTAGCAACTCTTCACTTGGCTCCACACCATCCAGTGCTTCTTCAGTAGCGAGAGCTCGAGTTGAGATCGCCGCTTTTGCACGTTCACGTAAAGCTTCGACGAGATCTTCGTCAAAACCGTCAATCGCCAATAGTTCAGACACAGGCACATAGGCAACTTCTTCGAGCGACGTAAAGCCCTCATCTGCCAGTACTTGTGCAAAATCTTCATCGACATCCAGTGAGTTAACAAATAAATCAACCACCTTGGCACTTTCTGCCTGATGTTTCTTATTCATATCTTCCACTGTCATAACGTTCAGAACCCAACCAGTCAGTTGTGTTGCTAAACGTACGTTCTGGCCATTACGTCCAATGGCTTGTGCCAAACTATCGGCTTCAACAGCGATATCCATAGAATGGTTATCTTCGTCGACTATGATAGAGGCAACATCGGCTGGCGCCATGGCATTGATCACGTATTGTGCTGGATTATCATCCCACAACACGATATCAACACGCTCGCCACCCAGTTCATTCGAAACGGCTTGTACACGCGCACCACGCATACCCACACACGCACCGATAGGATCGATACGGCGATCATTCGACTTAACGGCGATCTTAGCGCGAGCGCCTGGATCACGAGCAGCGCCCATGATTTCAATCAGTTCGTCAGCGATTTCAGGCACTTCAACACGGAAAAGCTCGATCAGCATTTCAGGCTTAGTACGGCTTAAGAATAACTGTGCACCACGAGCTTCTGGACGTACTGAGTACAATAATGCACGCACACGGTCACCAGGGCGGAAAGATTCGCGTGAAATTAAGTCTTCACGGAACAATACGCCGTCAGCGTTATTACCTAAGTCAACCACTACGCTCTCGCGAGTCGCTTTTTTGACCACACCAGTGATTAACTCACCTTCTTGATCTTGGAACTGCTCAACCACTTGCGCACGTTCAGCTTCACGTACTTTCTGTACGATCACTTGCTTAGCGGTTTGAGTGGTAATACGGTCAAACACCACTGACTCGATATCGTCTTCGATAAACTCGCCAGGCTGGATGTCCGGATTTTCGTAACGTGCCGCTTCTAACGTGATTTCACGATAAGGGTTTTCTAACGCTTCACCGTGATCATCAACTACCATCCAACGACGGAAAGTATCATAACCACCGGTTTTACGGTCGATAGCAACACGAACGTCAATATCACCTTCGTACTTTTTCTTGGTTGCTGTGGCCAGAGCAATCTCTAGCGCTTCAAAAATTTTCTCGCGTGGAACGGCCTTTTCATTTGAAACCGCCTCAGCGACTAGCAGAATCTCTTTATTCATCTCGTCTTGCCTCGTTCACCTTGAAACCATCAAAACTTAGCGATTAAGTTGCCTTTGCGGATATTATCCAATGCGACAACTAACTCTTTACCATTCACTTTCAGCGAGAGCATTTGCCCGTCGACCGCAGTGATGGCGCCTTTTAAATTACGACTGCCGTCAACCGGCATAGTCAATTGAAGCTTTACATCCTCGCCTACATAGCCCGCGTACTGCTCAGCAGTAAATAAGGGTCTATCTACGCCTGGCGAAGAAACCTCTAGGGTATATTCTGTAGAAATAGGATCTTCAACATCGAGTACAGCACTGACTTGGCGACTTGCATTGGCACAATCTTCAATATTGATACCATTCTCACCATCAATGAACACTCGCAGTGTGGAATGCTTACCCGCTTGAACATATTCAATGCCCCACAGCTGAAAGCCTAATGCTTCCACAGGTACTTTGAGCATTTCTGCCAGTCTGAATTCTAACGTTGCCAAGATTGACCCCCGAAAAAACAAAAAAGGGCTTAATAGCCCTAGTACAACGCCACATACGAAGCATGCGACAAATTTAAAAGTCCCAGATAACAAAAAACCCCGTAATCACGAGGTCATTAATTTCAAGAACCTGTAAACCATAACGAGTTCAAACACTATTCGTTACTAGGAGCTGGTTGCGGGGGCCGGATTTGAACCGACGACCTTCGGGTTATGAGCCCGACGAGCTACCATGCTGCTCCACCCCGCGTCAACTGTGTGCAAGTATATTGACTATCGTCATTTCTTGCAATAACTAAGAGAGAACTTATCTCGTCTATCTTAGTTATATTTGGTGCCGAGAGCGGGACTTGAACCCGCACGACCGTTAGGTCACAGCCACCTCAAGGCTGCGCGTCTACCAATTTCGCCACCTCGGCGACACCTTTTACTAGTCAGGAATTTTCGTTTCTGACTTTTGGGTTCCTTGCTCAACAGGTTGGGTAACCTGTTCAGTGTCTGAACCTAAATCTTTCCATGAATCTTCATTTTTTGCGTGGTTTGCACTTAAGTTACCAATAAGCAGACTTAAAGTGAAAAACGCAATGGCAAGAATCGCCGTACTACGTGTCAGGAAGTTACCTGAACCGCTTGAACCAAAAAGAGTACCTGATGCACCGGCGCCAAAAGAGGCCCCCATGTCAGCTCCCTTACCTTGCTGAATTAATACTAAGCCGATTAGACCTAATGCAACCAACAAGTAAATAACTACTAGAACTTCATACATATTATGCGCTCATCGCTATGGTACACAGACTTAAAAACTCGCTAGAGTTTAAGCTAGCACCGCCAATCAGTCCACCATCAACATCAGGTTGGGCAAATAAATCTGCAGCATTACTCGGTGTCACACTACCACCGTAGAGAATCCTGATATTTTCTCCGATAAACGGAGACACTTCAGAGAGGCGTTTGCGAATAAACGCATGAACTTCTTGTGCCTGCTCTGGTGTAGCACTTTTACCTGTTCCTACAGCCCAAAGCGGCTCGTAGGCGATAATAGCGTTATCAAAAGCCATAGTGCCATTTTTCTGGATCACTATATCCAACTCTTCAGCAATCACCTCGAAGGTGCGTCTTGCTTCGCGTGCTGGACCTGACTCACCCACACATAAAATTGGGGTTAAGCCATGCTTTTGTGCAGCGGCGAATTTCTCCGCTACGATATTACTCGTCTCTCCGTACATACGGCGACGTTCTGAATGCCCGATAATTACATATCGACATCCTGAATCTTTGAGCATCTGACCTGAAACTTCTCCGGTATAAGCGCCAAAGTCATGTTGACTTAGGTTTTGAGCGCCCATCCTAACAAGTGAACCGTCTAACGCTTCCTTGTTTGCTTCTAGCAGTTGCCTAACGCTCTCTAGATAGATAGAAGGCGGGCATAAAACCACTTCAGCTGAATCATTTTGGAGCTTAGAGGCAAATTTTTTGAACAACTCTTGGGCTAATGCCGCACTGCCGTTCATCTTCCAATTGCCAGCTACCATAGGACGTCTGAGTGCCATCACTGTCTCCTCTGAAAGCGGCGTGAATAATAGCGAACCACTTATTAAGTTACAATAGCTAAATTCGAATTTTTTCAGATATCAGGTTGGAATGCTTATTTTTTACACGCCAAAGCTGTTTTCTGTTCATTTGTGCAGCTAACACCTTAATTTTAAATTGGTATCAGCCGCACTCATTACAAAATTAGTAAATATTAGCTTGCCGATTTTACCGCATCCGCAATCAAATTTGCGTGCGCCAATACTGCACTATGATCGTCACCTTCAACCATGACACGGATCAAAGGTTCAGTACCTGACTTACGTAATAATACTCGGCCACGCACGCCCAGTTGAGATTCAACCTGTGCCTGCGCCGCTTTAACTTTATCTGACTTAAGAGGGTCATGCTCGCCTTCAAAGCGCACATTGACTAACACCTGCGGCAACATTTCCATCGCAGAAGTCAGTTCTTCTAGCGTGGCATTCTGACGACGCATAGCCGCTAACACTAAAATCCCCGCAACTATGCCATCACCAGTTGTCCCGTGATCAAGATTGAGGATATGCCCTGAATTTTCACCGCCGATGCGCCAATCGAGTTCTTTAAGTAGTTCCATCACATAACGGTCGCCCACTTTCGAACGCGCAAAGGGGATGTCTAATGCTTGCAAGGCGAGATCAAGCCCAAGATTTGACATTAACGTACCAACTACACCACCGCGTAATACGCCACGGGATTTCGCATCACAGGCCAGAATATATAAAATTTGATCACCGTCGATCACTTCGCCTTTGCTGTTGACCATCATAATACGGTCACCGTCACCGTCGAGTGCAATGCCTAAATCGGCACTTTCGGCTAGAACTGTTTCACAAATTTTGCCCATGGACGTCGCGCCCACTTTATCATTGATGTTCATCCCGTTGGGTTTATCACCAATGGCAATCACCTCGGCGCCTAACTCACGAAACACAGCTGGCGCTATGTGATAAGTTGCGCCATGGGCACAATCAACCACAATTTTTAGCCCAGTTAACGTGTGTTCTGCAGGAAAATTACCTTTGCAATACTCAATATAACGGCCACGGGCATCTTCAATACGCGATACCTTCCCCAATAGATGCGACTCAACACAAACGAGGGGCTTTTCAAGCTCGGCTTCAATTTCTAGCTCTAGGTTATCGTCTAACTTACTGCCGTCGGTGGAGAAAAACTTAATACCGTTATCGTAATACGGATTGTGTGACGCGCTGATCACCACCCCAGCTTCGGCGCGAAACGTGCGCGTCAAATAGGCTACAGCTGGTGTTGGCATAGGTCCCATTAACATCACATTAAGGCCTGCAGCAGAAAGGCCAGCTTCTAATGCCGACTCAAACATATAGCCCGAAATACGGGTATCTTTACCTATAATCACCTTTTTGGTACCACTGCGGGATAACACGCGCCCCGCCGCCCAACCTAACTTAAGCGCGAGCTCAGGCGTCATTTGACCTGAACCGACTTTTCCCCGAATACCGTCAGTTCCAAAAAATTTACGTTCTTTCATATCGCTCCACAAACTCAAATGTGTCCCAATGATTTGGGATCATAATATTAATTAAATGCTTAACGAGAGCATAACGATGCTTAAAAATACGCTTGTGTCGCTTGTAACACCTTGAGCATATCCACAGTTTCAGTAACATCATGCACACGAATGATATGAGCACCCTTTTGGGCCGCTATCATAGCGCCAGCAAGGCTCCCAGCAAGACGTTCTGAGGTCGGTTTTGCTAAGAGGTTTCCTATCATGCTCTTACGAGACAATCCTATCAATATCGGTAAATCAAACTGGGCAAAACAGTCGAGCTTCGCCAGTAATTCATAGTTATGCTCTAAGCTTTTACCAAAACCAAATCCCGGATCGAGTATTAATAATTCACGGGGGATCCCAGCTCGCAAGCAAGCTTCAATCCGCTCAGTTAAAAAGGCAGAAACTTCTTCAATAACATTATGGTAAGTCGGTGCAAATTGCATGCTTTTGGGTTCACCTTGCATATGCATTAAGCATATGGGGACTTGCAACTCTGCAGCAGCTTCAAGCGCACCGGGTTCCATCAGGGCGCACACATCGTTAATCAAATGTGCGCCCGCAGCAACAGCTTGACGCATGACTTCAGGTTTACTGGTATCGACCGAAATCCACACATCATGGTGCGCCGCAACATATTTCACCAACGGGATCACCCGCGCAAGTTCATCGGCTAAGCTCACCTCGGCGGCGCCAGGTCTTGTCGACTCACCGCCAATGTCTATCATTCCCGCGCCTTGAGCCACCATGTCATCGGCATGCTGACAGGCAAGCTCATAGGAAGAATATTGACCACCGTCGGAAAAAGAATCGGGAGTGACATTAAGTATACCCATCACAATGGGCGAAGATAACGCGAGGCGTTTAGTGCCAGCAATCAGTTCAAACACGCATTTACTCCTGTAATACGAACACTTACGATTTTACTCACTGGCATAACTTGCGTCATTAATTTCAAGCCTTCATTTTCTATCCGAAATGACTAACTGTCAGAAGATAAATATCAATGGTGGCAGAGAGTATCAATGACAGCGCAGTCAAATTGCTAACAAGGTAAAACAAGAAAACCCCTTTACGGGGTTTTCTTTGGTTTCACAACACATTACTTAGCTGGAGATTCATCAGGATCTTTCAGTTCTGGATCAGCAGGTGCAGTCACACTGTCTTCAGCTTTCGCTGCTGGTTCACCATGACCATTACCTTTATCGTTAGAACCATTGTCATCCACTTGCCAATCAGCAGGCTGACGCACTTCACGACGTTTCATTAAATCGTCAATTTGAAGTGAATCAATGGTTTCATACTTCATTAAAGCTTCTTTCATTGAGTGCAGAATATCGAGGTTATCCGTCAATATCTGTCTCGCTCTCGCGTAGTTTTTGTCGATAAAGACTTTTACTTCAGCATCGATAATGGTTGCAGTTTCATCAGACATCGCTTTAGCTTTACCCATGCTGCGACCTAAGAAGACTTCACCATCTTCTTCTGCATACAGCAATGGACCTAACTTGTCCGAGAAGCCCCACTGAGTTACCATGTTACGCGCAATAGATGTCGCGTATTTGATGTCCTGTGATGCGCCAGTCGACACTTTCTCTGTACCGTAGATAAGCTCTTCTGCTAAACGACCACCGTAGGCGACCGAAATTTGGCTTTCTAACTTACGACGGCTCTGGCTCACTGAGTCAGCTTCAGGTAAGAAGAAAGTCACACCTAAGGCACGGCCGCGAGGAATGATAGTCACCTTGTGCACAGGATCGTGCTCTGGTACTAAACAACCCACAATCGCATGGCCTGCTTCATGGTAAGCGGTCATTTCTTTTTCGGCTTCAGACATCACCATAGAACGGCGCTCAGCACCCATCATGATTTTATCTTTTGCACGCTCAAATTCTTCCATGCCTACAACTCGGCGATTTCCGCGAGCCGCAAACAGGGCAGCTTCGTTCACTAAGTTAGCTAAATCAGCACCCGAGAAACCTGGCGTACCACGAGCAATCACACTCGCCTTCACATCTTCAGAAAGCGGCACTTTACGCATATGCACTTTCAAAATCTGCTCACGACCACGCACGTCTGGTAAACCAACGACCACTTGACGGTCAAAACGACCCGGACGTAATAACGCAGAATCGAGTACGTCTGGACGGTTAGTTGCCGCGATAACAATAACGCCTTCATTACCTTCGAAGCCATCCATCTCAACCAGCATTTGGTTCAGTGTTTGCTCACGTTCATCATGACCACCACCTAAACCCGCGCCGCGTTGACGACCGACCGCATCGATTTCATCGATGAAGATAATACAAGGTGCCGACTTTTTCGCTTGTTCAAACATGTCACGCACACGGGATGCACCGACACCAACAAACATTTCCACGAAATCAGAACCTGAAATAGTGAAGAAAGGTACTTTAGATTCACCCGCAATGGCTTTCGCCAGCAAGGTTTTACCTGTACCTGGAGGACCCACCATAAGCACGCCCGTTGGAATTCGGCCGCCCAATTTTTGGAATTTAGTTGGGTCACGCAGGTAATCAACCAGCTCTTTCACTTCTTCTTTTGCTTCGTCACAACCAGCAACATCGGCAAAAGTAGTTTTAATCTGATCTTCGCTCATCAGCTTGGCTTTGCTCTTACCAAAGGACATAGCGCCTTTGCCACCGCCGCCTTGCATCTGGCGCATGAAGAAAATCCATACCCCGATAAGCAATAACATTGGGAACCAAGAGATGAAGATTTGGGTAAGGAACCCTGACTCTTCGGCTTCTTGGCCCTTCATAGTGATGCCTTTACGATCAAGATCATTAATTAAATCTTGGTCATATAACGGCATGATTGTAGTGAATTTTTCACCAGTTCGTTTAGCACCTTCAATAGTACGTTGGTCGCTCTTAACTTCAACAGTTGCGACCTGTCCATCACGGACATTATCTAAGAAGGTAGAATAATCCATCTTCTGCGATGACGAAGAAGAGGGGGAGTAACCCTGAAACACTGACATCAGCACAACGGCGATGACAACCCAGAGTATTAGATTTTTTGCCATGTCACTCAAATTACTAGACCTCATTAAGTCTTGCGATTATTAACGCTAGGTTACTACAACTTGTACCCTGTCGCCACAAGATAGACTTCGCGGGAACGAGCCCGTGAAGAGTCTGGTTTACGTGTTTTAACGACTTTAAACACTGCTTTTACCGCTTTCATGTATTCGTCAAAGCCCTCCCCCTGAAAGACTTTTACCGCAAAACAGCCATTAGGAGCCAATACTTGATGGCACATATCTAACGCCAATTCCACTAAATACATGGCACGGGGTTGATCAACACTATCTGAACCACTCATGTTGGGTGCCATATCAGACAACACAACGTCAACTTTAGCATCACCGACGCGAGTAAGTAATGCTTGAAGGACTTTATCTTCACGAAAATCCCCTTGCAAAAAATCGACGCCGACGATGGGATCCATAGGCAAAATGTCACAGGCGATGACTTTACCTCTATCTCCCGCTAATTTAACTGCCACTTGAGACCAACCTCCCGGAGCAGCACCGAGATCAACCACAGTCATGCCTGGGCGAATTAGTTGATCCTTTTGCTGGATCTCCTCAAGCTTAAACGCAGCGCGAGATCGCAAGCCCATTTTTTGGGCGAGTTTGACATAGTGATCATCAAAGTGTTCTAGCATCCAGCGATTAGAACTGGCCGTACGTTTTATACCTGACATTTAAAATCCGCAACAATTGAGAGTTACACAAAGGCTATATAAGGGTAGAATAGCCGTTTTTCAACAGTAACTCAGCAAAAGTTGGTAGAAATGAACTTAACAACCAAACAAAAACAGCATTTAAAAGGTCTAGCGCATCCGCTAAAGCCAGTGGTGCTGCTTGGTGCCAATGGATTGACTGAAGGTGTACTCGCTGAAATTGAAAGCGCACTCGCTTATCATGAACTGATTAAAGTGAAAGTAGCCTCTGCCGACAGAGAGCTAAAAAATGCCATCGTTGATGCCATAGTACGTGAAACTCAATCCGCAAAAGTGCAACTTATTGGTCATATTCTGGTGATTTATCGTCAATCACCAGAAATGAAAATTGCTTTGCCAAAGGCAAAGTAATTTTTCTTGATTTTATCGTGTTAACAAAAAGGCCATTCAATCGAGTGGCCTTTTTGTTTTCGCTGTTAATTTAAGCGATTAGCATAGCCCTAAGGTGTTTCAGAAATCACTTGTTCCTTATAATGCTCTGGCGTTAAGCCTAATAACTCAGGCAATGAGGTACCAACTGAAATCGAAGAGAATGTGCCGGTTAATATACCGATAAACATTGCAATCGAAAATCCTTCCAGCGGCCCACCGCCCATGATCCACAACGCACCGACCGTCATTAAGGTTGTCCCTGATGTCACCATAGTACGAGAAAACGTCGCCACAATTGCTTGGTTGTTAATGTCTTGAATCGCAAGCTTTGGCTTAGCAATCAATAATTCACGAATACGGTCAGCGATAATGATCGAATCATTTAAGGAATAACCTAAAATCGCCAGTACAGCCGCAAGTATCGTTAAATTAAACTCCATCTGAGTCAAGGCGAAAAATGCCAGCACGAACACTACGTCATGCACTAAGGCGAATAGGGCACCCGATGCGAGTCGCCATTCGAAGCGGTAACTTAAATAACCTAATATCGCCAGCATAGCGACTAACAGTGCCAAACCGCCCTGCTCTGCCAATTCTTGACCAATCTGCGGCCCGACAACACTGCTGTTAAGCACTTGCACTTCAGAGTTAAGCGGCGCTAATACCTGCTGAATATCGATATTACCTTGCTCTGTATCGGCACTCTTTATATCGGAATAGCGCAACACCCAACGTCCCGGCTCACTGGCGGAGACTACACTCACTTCTTGCTGATAAGCGGCGTTGAGTAAAGGTTGCAATTCACTGCTGGTAATTTTTCTATCGATCTGCACTTCGGTGACGACACCGCCAGTAAAATCTAAGCCCCAGTTAAAACCTTTCACGCCTATTATGGTTAATGACACTAGCATCAACAAAATTGAGATAGCACTCGAAACATAACGCCATTTAGTTAGATTGATATTTTTCATAGTTATACCTTTACATGACGGCTAGCATCACGTCCATAAACTAAGTTGATCAAGGCCCTTGAAGCAAAGATACCGGTAAACATGCTGGTCAATAGACCTAGACCTAAGGTCAAGGCAAAACCTTGGATTGGACCATTACCTATGGAGTAAAGCACCACAGCAGTAATCATAGTGGTGAAGTTGGCGTCGAAAATAGTAGAAAACGCGCTATCAAACCCCGTATCAATTGCCAGCGCAAAACTGCGACCTTCCTTTAACTTGTCTTTTATTCGCTCGAAAATCAGTACGTTGGTATCAACCGCCATACCGACTGTTAACACCAAACCCGCAATCCCAGGTAAGGTCAACACAGCGCCAGGGATAAGCGCCAGTAAACCAAACAGGATCACCATATTGGAGATCAGCGCTATATTCGCCACCCAACCGAGACGGCGATACCAAAGCGCCATAAACAGCAAGGTAATCCCCATCCCTAAACCAAGGGCAGCAAAACCGTTTTCAATGTTTTCAGCACCCAGCGTCGGGCCAATAGTGCGCTCTTCAACAATAGTCACTGGCGCCGTCATAGAGCCCGCTCGCAGTAACAGAGCTAATTGTTGTGCTTCTTGATAGGAGCCTGCACCCGTAATGCGAAAACGATCTCCAAGTTGGGATTGAATCGTCGCAACACTGATAATCTCTTGTGTTTGCTTTGCCTTACCTTGCTCATCACGGCTGTATTCGCTGTAAGACGTCGCCATAGGTTTGCCGATATTGGTACGGGAAAACTCAGACATTTTCTGCCCACCCACACGGTCAAGGTTAATGTTCACCTCCGCCATGCCCATCTCGCCTAAACTCGCCCTTGCATCGACAATATGATCGCCACCCAGCACTGGTGTGCGGCTAACATAAATAGGCTTACCAGACTTGTCATTGAGCACCATAGCATTAACGGAGCCAGACTCTTTAACCTCGAAAAAGGCCAGACTCGCCGTAGCACCGATAACGTTTTTAGCGGCGGCAGGATCTTGTACTCCAGGCAATTCAATCCGAATTCGATGCTCCCCTTGACGCTGCACTAAAGCTTCAGTGATACCGAGTTCTTCAATACGGCTGCGCATCACTTGTAAGTTTTGCTGCACAGTCAAATTACGCAGTTTCGTTTGCTCTTCTTGGCTCAACTTAATCAGTAAACCCGCGCCATCTGCATTGGATAGCTGCCAATTAGGATAGGACTCTTTCATCATTTGACGCACAGCAGCACGGGCGTCATTATCGGGCAACGTCATGTTTAACTGATGACTTTGGTCCAAATGCACGCTAGCACCACGAATTTTCTGCTCACGGATGAATTGACGTAGCGAATCAACAAGCGTCTCGGCCTGAGTTTGATAAACAGGATCAATATCAACATCGAGTAAGAACTGTACGCCACCGCGTAAGTCGAGCCCGAGTTTAATCGGCTGAAAGCCTAAGTTTTGTAACCAACTTGGCGCCGCACTGGCAAGGGATAAAGTCAACTCTTTTGGCTCTGCGACCATAGAAGAGACTAAAGTTTTGACTAAGGTTTGTTGGTTATCCACATCGAGGACAATTAAGGTTTCACCATTTTTTTGGTCGATACGTTTTACCATCACACCTTCAGCTTGCAGCTTATCTCGAAGGGCAATAGGTGTGAGCGTTAACCCTGCCTTCGCGCCCACCTGCACCGCCGCATCCTCACCGTAAAATGTCGGCAAGGCACTGAATAGCATCACTATAATAGTGACGATAAGCACTAAGTATTTCCAAGCTGAATAGTGATTTAGCAGCCGTTGATTGGGTTTTCTTTCCATGGGATTAACTCGCTATTTAACGCTCAGCATTTGAATCAAATCACTAAGCGAACATATTGATATCAGTCCGAAACACGTGATTGAGTACCAGCGGCTAAGCTCGTAAGGCTCAAATCATCACTGCCTACTTAAGCAGCTATAAAAAGTTTCGGTGAGTACAAAAAGACAACAGCATGAAAAATCGATAAGAGTAGGCTCCTATCAACGTCATGCCTAAATAGGCGAGTTAAGCGGCTTGTTGGCTAAATCGATATTGAAGATTTGAGACTTTCCAACCCGAAATTCGGGCGGGGGAAGAAACAGCAGAAAGCGTCCAATCTGATGTGATATCAAGATCGGTGGGTTCAACGACATTGGATGTCGGTTCGGCAGTAAAGTCTACAGCGAGTACATATACTGGCTTGACCTCACGCACATCGTGCTGGGCAAGACTGATAAATCGCGGCGAATTTATCGGGGCAAAATCTAAGTCATCTGAATGACTCACATAGTCAGAGCTCGGACAAGGTGCTGGCTGTGATTCTAATTCTGAGTCTGAACTGACTAGATTGGTATCATGACTATTCGGTGAGCCGCAGCTCTCAACGGTTTGCGCATCAGACTGTGCATTAAATTGGGCATTGAGCTGTGCATTGTCTTGGGCGATAACATCGGCATCGGGTAAGCTTTGAGGCTCAGCGCTTCGCTTTGCATGGGGAGTAGAGCTATCAAGACTCACAATATGCATCTGAGCATAATGGCGAGCTGCATCACTGCGCTGTACTGAGGGTTTTGGCGCATAGCTAGCAGAGTGCGCAATCAACATGATCGCCACGCAAACTAACATCAATCCTGTACGCCAATGTTTGACCAAAGCGTGCCCTCTTATAAAACATTATCAAACTAAAGATGAACCTATTCACTGTTCGCTTTTGATGCTTAACTGTGGGTCCATAAAGTGAAACTCGCGCAAAAAAACAACATACACATTTCGCCAATGTTGATTTTGCTAGGATGGCAGCTTAGGTAAAAACCTACAAAGAGACAAATTAAACTTTGTCCATCTTACCCCGAATTCAACGCTGAAGCGCGATCGATATCCTTGGCTAAAGCACTAAATTCGAGCCCTAAACTCAAGCCGTAAACAAACTAAATTCGCGGATAACAAAAAACCGCCCTAGGACGGTTTTAGCGATATCGCATGAGTCACGCTCACAACACTATAAGCAAAGTATTATAAGCAGATTATAAATACTGTACTGAGATGATTTCGTAATCTGTCATACCACCTGGCGTAGTAATAGACACTTCATCACCTTCATTTTTGCCGACTAAGCCACGAGCTATTGGTGAATTCACTGAAATCAGGTTTTCTTTAATATTCGCTTCGTCATCGCCGACTATGCGATAAGTCACTTCGACATCGGTATCAAGATTTAAAATAGTCACAGTAGCGCCAAAAATGATACGACCGTTATTCACCATCTTAGTGACGTCGATAATTTGCGCGTTAGATAACTTACCCTCAATATCACGGATACGTGCTTCACAAATACCTTGTTCCTCACGAGCCGCATGGTATTCCGCGTTTTCTTTCAAGTCGCCTAACTCTCTCGCTGAAGCAATTGCTTCAGTGATTTTAGGGCGACGGTCAAACTTGAGAATATCTAACTCTTTACGCAGCTGCTCTGCACCGACAACTGTCATAGGAACCTTAGTCATAACTTCTTTCGTCTCCTTTAAAACAAAAGCAACCCGTGCCAACGCTAAGGTCAACACAGTCAAATGAGGGTGGAATTGCGCTATTCTAATCGTTATGCGCTTTTGATGCACCAAGAACAATGCATTGACGCAGCTTACCCAACCTTAAGCAGAGTTACCAGTAATCAAATTCAAATCTGTATACATAAGGAAATTTCGCACAATTTTTAGCTCGAAATGGGTACAAAAATGCCCACTCGCCATTTAGACTGTGGGCATTAAGACTCAAAGCAAAAACCTCAAATAGAGGTTAACTCATTTATTCAAGCCCAGCCTCAAAAGTCAAAAAGATTTCACTAACCGTTTTATCAGCAAGGGATTTATCTGAATTAGGGCGCTCAATTGCCGCATGTAAGAGATAACGTCCTGCTGAAGGTAAGATCATTGAAACTTTACCGTCTTTATCTGAGGTAAATTCGATTTCCTCTGGTTTGTTTCGATATAAGCTACCGTCTTTCATAATGGCGACTTTAACGCCTTCAACGGGCTTACCATCGAAAACAAATTGCAGGGTAGCAGCTTCATTCTCAACAATATCTGCAGGATGAGTCACAGGCACTAGTTCTAAATATTCCCCCTTAGGCTTTAACACTTCCTCAGTTGGCTTATTACGTGTGACATAGGTTTCAACCCGCGACACATTTAAAGAACTTTCAAGTTCATAGGCTCCCTTTGGCATAGCAGCAGTTGTGGCTTTTTTATCCATACGGCTGCGTACAACCCCTTCTTTTCCTTTAACTTTATACTGAGAAAAATAACGAGGTGAAACTTCTTTTTCAAACTTATAAGTGCCATCTTGCATCAGTTGCACATCAAACACCGACTTACGTCCGCCCGTGTAACTTGAGCTTGGAGACGTTGGTTTTCCATTTGGCTGTAACACACGCACATCACTGGCACTAAAAGGTTTATCCATCATAAACACTTGATTGCTGGCAGACACATCTGAAGTAATCCACACAATTTCTTCACTTTCAGCCGAAACGTTGAAGTGGCTAGGTAAAATCCATCTGTCGTGGCTACTTGCCAATGGGCTAATACAAAGTGTGCCAAGTAATGTAATAAGACGTAATTTCATGCCTTTTCCTTAAGTTTAACGATTAATATACGGGCTAAATATTTAATGGATTGACTCAACGAGCCATGCCGCTTAAGCGTATGTCGATAACGCCAGTTTCTGTCGTGGCGGGCAACTGCACAGAGAAATCTCCTGCAGCTAAATCGATATTTTGTCGTACAAGATCGCGACCACCGTGTTCACGCACCACTTCAATAAATACAGTGTAAGTGGCAGGTTCAAGCACTTTTCCCGCCTCATCTTTTAAATCCCAATCGATTTTGTAATGACCCGCGGGACGTGTCGCAGATGCTATTCCGTCAACAAAGCTCATATCTTCGCGTCCGGCTTTACGCCACCAACGACGGATATCTTTCAACCATTTATGGCCTTCATCCCATACCCAAAGGCTTAAGGTTTTAACCGTTTGCCCCTTGGCATCCTCAACCCATACGGCCACATAAGGTCTGTGATATTGCCCTTCGGTAATTTCAGGCAAGGTTAAATCGACTGTCATTTTAGGCGTCGCAAACGCCACAGAACTGACAAACAAAGCACTCACCGCAATGGTGCGAATAAGATGACGCATACTCGGCCTACACTCCTTATGGAACAAAATAAACATACACAAGCCCGCAACTACTGCTGACGAGTACCATGTATAACAATGACTTTTTGAGGCGCTTGGTTTGAGGCAGCAATAAATAAGCCCCAGTGAGCGAAAATAAAATGATAAGCACAGCGCTGAGATCGAGTATCCAAGCCCAAGCTGTGCCTGTGTTACGGCCCTTATGCAAATCATTCACAACGGCAACGACACCGTAATCTAAGGTTTCGACATAGGCTTGCCCGTCGAGTAAGTCCAACGTCAGACTCCGATAAGTACCAGGTCCTTTGCTGACTAAACTAATTTCATCTTCATCGATATCGGCGCTCGCCATATCCATAGCCCATTCACTTTTCAACCAATGACCCGCAGCCAGACGCCATTGTGAGTCTTGGGCATTAACGGGTAACAAATAGGCCGGGATTGGCACTTGTTCCCGCTTAGGTTCCTGATCAGCTTGAGAAAACCAATTAGGATGATTTAACGTTATACCTGTCACCGCAAAAAACAGCATCAGCAACAATAAAGCCATAGACACATAAACATGAATAATGCGGGCAAAGGACAAAGACGACTTACTGACTCTTAATTTCAATGATGCACTCTCAAAAACAAACCGAAGATAAATACCTCCATAGTCTGCTTTCCCTATGCAGCTAAAGAGGGAAATAAGCTGCATTAAACTAATTTAATGCGCCGAGATTAAATGAGATCGATTATCAAACAGAACAAAGTTTACAAACTTTACATATTCAATACTGAAAAAGAAGTTAAAAAGTAAGAAGAAAAATAAGTGCTAAAAATAAAGCACTTAGAGGTAAATCTGTTTTTAGCACTCAAAAACCATTACCTTCGATTAAATTAGCAGCAAATGATTTATTGTATCGCCTGTAAATACCTTTCAAATTCAGGAGGATAAAATCCAACATTTGGGCTAATTTTTTTGCTTAAAATTTACTTTGCCACCCTCTCGTTTACCTTATGCCAATCAGCTACAATCCGCCGCCGGCGACTTGCTGGTACTTCCAAGGAAATATCATCTTGAGTACATCTCTGCTCAAAAAAATGCGCTGCCTGCATATTGTGTGGCTCGCATTAATGCTCAACGCCTGTGTTGCACCACTATTATTAATGTCACCCCAAGGCCAGCTCATGTGGGCCCTGCTTAAACCCCTTGTCGGTTTAGATCCGAACGATGTCGGATTATTCGAACAACCGCTCATCAAAAACCGTATGCAGGAATTGCTGGGTAAAAATTACGATACCACCCTGTCCCTGCTCAAAACGGCCGACAAGATCCAACAGGAAGGTCCACTCATCTACTTAGTGTCGACTTACACCCCTGTCCCCGAAATGGCCGAAAAAGCGGGTCTAGTTTGGAACTCAGACACCAACCAAATGGCAGTCATGCTAATGAAAGGCGGCGCGCCCTCAGTGTTCTCTGAGCAATTCAGTAATCAGGCAGAAAAACGGGTCCCTAGTTGGCCGAAGGAATTAGCCGACTATACCGATCCACAGAAGTTACAACAAAAAGCCTTAGAAGCGGGGGCAAATCAAGTACAGCAACAGTTAGCAATACCTGATGCAGTCAAAGCCGTTGCAACAGGTGATGTTAAAGCGGCCCAAGGTGCCGTTATTGATAGTGCGGTCACAGAGAATGCCGTCATTAAGAATGCTGCAATGCCAATCACTATCACTGAAGCAGCTGCAAAAGTCGCCGTTCCAGTGGTTCCAGCGGCTCCAGCAGCTCCAGCAGCTCCAGCAGCTCCAGCAGCTCCAGCAGCTCCAGCAGCTCCAGCAGAAATAAAATCGCCACCCGTTGCTCCTGAAGTCAAAAAGCAATAAAACGGATCACCACAGTGCCAGCTCAAATGGCACTGTGGATTAACTTTGAAAATAGCTGAATTGCCACAACCAACGGGAATTATAGAGACAAGGGAAAGGCTGGACGGGCTAATTGAAGGGAAGCTGAAAGCAAAATAACGCTAAGCTGAAAATAGTTAAAATTTAAAAAGCAAAAAGCCTGTCCGAAGACAGGCTTTTTAACTTTTTGGCTGGGGTACAAGGATTCGAACCTTGGGATGCCGAGATCAAAACCCGGTGCCTTACCACTTGGCGATACCCCAATAAACTGTGTTTAATCTTCTATCGAAGATTGCATTTTGATGGTACGGGAAGAGAGACTTGAACTCTCACACCTCGCGGCACCAGAACCTAAATCTGGCGTGTCTACCAATTTCACCATTCCCGCATCAAAATGTACCAAAATTGTCTATTCAACATTTTTGGATTTTTCTCTGATAAATCACTTTAACAGAGTTAAATATGGTAGCAATGGCGGGACTTGAACCTGCGACCCCAGCATTATGAGTGCTGTGCTCTAACCAGCTGAGCTACATTGCCAATGGCTGGGGTACAAGGATTCGAACCTTGGAATGCCGAGATCAAAACCCGGTGCCTTACCACTTGGCGATACCCCAATCAACTTGGAAACTGAGAAAAAATGGCTGGGGTACAAGGATTCGAACCTTGGAATGCCGAGATCAAAACCCGGTGCCTTACCACTTGGCGATACCCCAACTAACTCTGTTTCAAACATCCGCTATCGCCGATGTTTCTAAATTCATATATCTAAAAAATGGTACGGGAAGAGAGACTTGAACTCTCACACCTTGCGGCACCAGAACCTAAATCTGGCGTGTCTACCAATTTCACCATTCCCGCACAGTTTCATGTTTACATCGTGAAGAGATGCTAGCAATCAATGCTAGAGTAAAATCGTGATTCATTTTATATAAGAAATTTATCTTAAATAAAATGGTAGCAATGGCGGGACTTGAACCTGCGACCCCAGCATTATGAGTGCTGTGCTCTAACCAGCTGAGCTACATTGCCACATCGATATTACGCGCCCCTCTCAGCGAGGAACGGGGCGTATTATGCTTATTCGAGGTATCTAGGTCAACAGCTTTTTTTCGCTATTTCCCTTAGGTTAAGCTGTTCGGCTATTACTTCACCAAACTGAGCAACAGATGTGCTAAATAACACCTTGTTGCTCATACTTAGCTTAATTTATCGAGACTTACAGCGTGAATAAGCTTTGTTATACGTTAAACAGGAAATGCATCACATCGCCATCTTTAACGATATAGGTTTTACCTTCCACGCGTAACTTACCGGCTTCTTTCGCGCCAGCTTCACCTTTGTGGGCAATAAAGTCGTCAAATGCCATCACTTGGGCACGGATAAAACCGCGTTCAAAATCGGTATGGATAACGCCCGCCGCTTGCGGAGCGCTCGCCCCCACTGGCACAGTCCAAGCACGCACTTCTTTCACGCCTGCGGTGAAATAGGTTTGCAGATTCAGTAATTCATAACCTGCGCGGATCACACGATCTAAACCTGGTTCTTCGATACCCAGATCCGCCATAAACTCATCGCGCTCCTCGATTTCCATCTCGGCCAGTTCAGATTCAATCGCCGCACATACGGCAACAACGATAGCGTTTTCTGTCGCAGCAATGGCGCGAACGGCATCTAAGTGCGGGTTATTTTCAAAACCATCTTCCGCAACGTTAGCAATATACATGGTCGGTTTTAAGGTTAAGAAGTTCAGGTAAGCCACCGCTTCCAGCTCTTCTTTCGATAAATCCATAGAACGCAACATTTTAGCTTCGTCTAAAATGGGGCGCATTTTTTCTAATACTTCCACTTCAAACTTAGCGTCTTTATCGCCACCTTTAGCACGTTTCTGCTGACGCTGAACCGCACGCTCTAAACTGTCTAAGTCAGCTAAGGCTAATTCAGTGTTGATGACTTCGATATCGCCAGCAGGGTCAACCTTGTTAGCAACGTGAACAATGTTGTCATCATCAAAACAACGTACTACATGACCAATAGCATCGGTTTCACGGATGTTAGCGAGGAACTTGTTACCTAAGCCTTCGCCTTTAGATGCGCCAGCCACAAGACCCGCAATATCCACGAATTCCATGGTGGTAGGTAACACACGTTGTGGATTCACAATCGCAGCTAACGCATCCAGACGTGGATCCGGCACAGGTACAACACCAGTGTTAGGTTCAATGGTACAAAACGGGAAGTTAGCCGCTTCGATGCCAGCCTTAGTTAACGCATTAAAAAGCGTTGATTTACCTACGTTAGGAAGACCAACAATGCCGCATTTAAAACCCATATGCTTACCTTTCTCTCGATTATTGGCTGACAAGTCACACTCATCAGCGAGGTTTAGTCGTCCTGCCCTATGGCAGCACATTACTGAATAATTAAATCACTTGAATCACTTAACACTTAAGTCTCGCCAAAGGCAAAACCTACTCCGCTTTAAAGGAGTGTAATCTGTTCATGGCTTTCACCATGTCTTGTTTAAACAAAATTTCGGTAGAACGCACGGCTTCATCTATCGCCGCCTCGATAAGCTCTTGCTCTTTAGCTGGTGCTTTTCCCAGTACGTAACCACTCACTTGATTTTTATCACCGGGATGACCGATACCTAAGCGTAAACGGTAGAAGTTTTTATCGTTAGCCAGTTTAGCAATAATATCTTTCAGACCATTGTGGCCGCCATGACCGCCACCGAGCTTAAACTTAGCCACACCGGGCGGCAGATCGAGTTCATCGTGAGCGACCAGAATCTCTTCCGGCGTGATACGAAAAAAATTCGCCAAAGCGCCAACCGCTTTACCGCTTAAATTCATATAAGTCGTTGGGATCAATAAGCGGACATCTTTACCGTGCAATACGGCTCTGGCGGTCAAACCAAAATACTTACTGTCGGCCACTAAAGTCACGCCGCAAATTCTCGCTAACTCAAGTACGTACCAAGCCCCCGCATTATGGCGAGTGTGTGCATATTCAGCACCTGGATTAGCCAGACCAACTATTAATTTTATTTCGCTCATGACACTCAATATCGTTATTTCGTCGATGACAGCCGCGCAAAGTGCCGACTGAACTGACCATACCAGCTAAAAACGCGGCATTTTAGCACTCAAACCCCAAGTCAACAAATGCCACGTCATCGCACAGGAGCAGAACACAAGGTCAGAACACAGAACAACAAAGCGTTAATTAAGCCCCATAGCATATTTAAGGACAGTCTTTTTGAGCGGGGAATTAATGTTTGCCAACTTTAACGCGCCATTACGCAGCAGCTTTAGCGGCAGAATATCGTTGCTAAAACCGGCGTAAAACAAATCCATCGCCGTCATCATCAATTGATTATCGCGATAACGTTTGCGCTGATATTGGGCAAGCACTTCATTCGACCACCAGATATTATCTTGGGCTAATGCATCCTTGATAACCGCTAAAAACGCTTCGACATCCTTAAACCCAAGATTCACCCCTTGGCCTGCGAGGGGATTAATGGTGTGAGCGGCATCACCTAAAATCACCACATTATGACTATAGTAGCGCTGGGCATGGCGACGAGTGAGGCCAAAACTGCCTTTATTCTCAACGGTAAAATCAGCGTCCAAACGCGCTGGAAAATGCACTCTTATCTGATCTGCAAGCTGTTTATTATTAAGCTGCATTAACTGCTTAATTCGATTGGCATCGTCGTACCACACCAGCGAAGCGTTATTGCCTGGTAAAGGTAATAATGAACGCGGTCCTTTGGGCGTAAACTGCTGCCAAGTCACATCCTGTTGCCCCTGTGCGGTGTTGATATTAATCAACATGGCCGATTGAGCGTAATCCCAACCCGAAATGCCAATTCCCGCCCATTGGCGTACCTGCGAGTGAGCACCATCGGCGCCAACCAACAACTTAGCGGTCAGTTTACTATTTGACTGTAAGTGCACGCTCACACCGTCGCTATCGCGGGCAAATGCCACCACTTTATCGGGACAATATAAGGTGATGCCAGCCAATTGTGTCATCTGTTGCCACAGGGCAAGTTGGATTAAACGGTTTTCGACTATATGACCTAAATGGCTGGCACCAATTTGCGAACTGTGGAATTGGGTGATGCAGCCATCGAGCTCCCAAGTTTCTAAGCCCAAATAAGGCACATTACGCATCTTGAGCAATGAGTCCAAGGCGCCAAGACGTTCAAGCAGCGCTTCAGAAGCCACACTGATGGCCGAGACTCGCACATCTAATGGCTGTTCGGCTTGATAAGCCTCTGGCGCAAAAGATTCAATCACCGCCACTTGCAAACCCTGTTGGGCTAATCCAATTGCCGTCGCCGCACCAACCATGCCGCCGCCGACAAGAATGACATCGAACTCAGTGCCTTCAGCATGAGTAACGTCAGCATGAGTCACGTTAGAATCTGTGGTGTCGGATATCATCTGTGCATGTGTATCTTCAATCTGGCTCATCCTACTTACCACCTTAGTTACGACCTTAGTTAGCACCTTTAAGCCCTTCTGTATTTCTGCTCAAGCGACTTTTCACAAACCCGCTCGATTATGCCTTATATCAAGATACCACGGAAATGTTGAGCGCATTTCGATTCGAAATCCGTGAAGACATAAGCATTCAAGCCCGAATAGTTTGCTGGAAATAACGAAAGCTCAACCTGTTAACAATATTAATCTTGCCCAAATGCAGCCGAACAATAAAAACTTACCATTTGTGAGGGTATCGTACTTGGCAAAAGCCAACAGCTAAAAGTGTGGACAAAGCTGGTCAGCAGCCGTAACAGCAGGTAAAATGTCGCGCTATTTTTATTGGTCATCTTAGGGCGACACAACTGATGAGTAAGAAACTCCATATCAAGACTTGGGGCTGTCAAATGAATGAGTATGACTCATCCAAGATGGCTGATCTGTTAGGCGAATACCAAGGTTATACCTTGACTGAAGAAGCGTCTGAGGCAGACATTCTCCTGCTCAACACTTGTTCTATCCGCGAAAAAGCGCAAGAAAAAGTGTTCCATCAGCTAGGACGCTGGAAGACGCTTAAAGATAAAAATCCCAATTTGATTATTGGCGTGGGCGGCTGCGTTGCCTCACAAGAAGGCAAAGCCATTAAAGACAGAGCCCAATGTGTCGACATTATTTTCGGACCACAAACATTGCACCGTCTGCCCGAGATGATCGAGCAAGTGCGCCGTGGCGACAAAGCGGTTATCGATATCAGCTTCCCTGAAATCGAAAAATTCGACCGTCTGCCAGAGCCACGCGCCGAAGGCCCAACCGCGTTTGTGTCTATCATGGAAGGTTGCAGCAAATACTGCTCGTTCTGTGTTGTACCTTATACTCGCGGCGAAGAAGTCAGCCGTCCATCGGACGATATTATCCTTGAAATCGCCCAATTGGCGGAGCAAGGTGTGCGCGAAGTAAACTTGCTCGGCCAAAACGTGAATGCCTATCGCGGCGCAACTCACGATGGCGCAATTTGTACTTTTGCGGAATTACTGCGCTTCGTGGCAGCCATCGACGGTATCGACCGTATCCGCTTCACGACCAGTCATCCGATTGAATTTACACAAGATATCATCGACGTTTACGAAGATACCCCTGAGCTTGTAAGCTTCTTGCACTTGCCAGTGCAATCGGGTTCTGACCGTATTCTCACGGCGATGAAACGCGGCCATATGGCGATTGAATATAAGTCAATCATCCGCCGCCTGCGTAAAGCCCGTGAAGGGATTCAAATCAGCTCGGACTTTATCATTGGCTTCCCTGGCGAAACCAAAGAAGACTTTGCCGATACCATGAAGTTGATTGAAGACATAGGTTTCGACCACAGCTTCAGCTTTATCTATAGCGCACGTCCGGGCACGCCAGCGGCAGATTTACCCGATAACGTCGATATGGAAGAGAAAAAACAACGTCTGGCGATTCTGCAAGATCGCATCACCCAGCAAGCCATGCGCTACAGCCGCCACATGATGGGCACAGTGCAACGTATTCTGGTTGAAGGGCCATCGGTGAAAAATCCTATGGAACTGCGCGGCCGTACTGAGAACAACCGAGTGGTGAACTTCGAAGGTCAACCAAAACACATTGGTACTTTCGTGGATGTAGAAATTGTCGACGTTTACACTAACTCACTGCGCGGTGTCTTTATCCGCGGCGAAGATGAAATGGATCTACGTCGTAGCCTGCGTCCGGCAGAAATTCTGGCCAAGCGCAAGCAAGATGATGAACTGGGTGTGACTCAATTTAAGCCATAAGCGTTAAATCGGCTTAAACAGTACCGATATCAGTACCTATATAAAGAAGGGCGACTTAGTCGCCCTTTTGCTTTCACGCACTTTTATTTAAGTCTACCGAGGCAATTGCTATTTTCCGTTAGCAATTATCGGCTATGGCTCGTAAACTAAAATTATCTTGCGATGGTTAACCAACCTCGTACCTTGCTTTCTTATTCGCTATTGGGAGTGCTATTTGTCCAGTAAATTAACTACCATGAATCTGTATCTCGAACCCGCAGAAACACGCCGTTTGGCTTCACTGTGCGGTCCATTCGATGACAATATCAAGCAGATAGAACGTCGCGTTGGCGTTGAAATCGTCCGTAAGAACAATCATTTCCAGATCACCGGACTGCCACGCAATTGTTTAAGCGCCAACAACTTACTAAAAGAACTCTACATCGAGACCCAAACGGTTAAAGGCAGCACGCCCGATCTTGAGCCTGAGCAAGTCCATATCGCTATTCAAGCAGCCATTGCCCTAGAGCAAGCAGACGCTAACGACGACAGCAGTATTAATATCAAAACCCGCCGCGGTGTCATTAAGCCACGCAATCCGAATCAAAGCTTGTATGTGGCCAATATTACGCGTCACGATATTACCTTCGGTATTGGTCCAGCTGGAACGGGCAAAACCTACCTTGCCGTAGCAGCGGCAGTAGATGCGTTAGAACGCCAAGAAGTGCGCCGCATTCTGCTGACTCGCCCTGCGGTGGAAGCGGGTGAAAAACTCGGTTTCTTACCTGGCGATCTCAGCCAAAAGGTCGACCCCTATTTGCGTCCGCTCTACGATGCGTTGTTCGAAATGCTTGGCTTTGAAAAAGTGGAACGCCTAATCGAGAAAAACGTGATTGAAGTGGCACCGCTTGCCTATATGCGCGGTCGTACCTTGAACGATGCCTTTATTATTCTCGATGAAAGCCAAAACACCACAATCGAGCAGATGAAGATGTTCCTTACCCGTATCGGTTTCAATTCCCGTGCGGTGATCACCGGCGACATCACTCAAACCGACTTACCTAAACATCAAAAGTCAGGGCTACGTCACGCGATTGAAGTGTTAAGTCAAGTCGAAGAAATCAGCTTTAACTTTTTTGTCTCCCAAGATGTAGTGCGCCATCCTGTGGTTGCCCGTATCGTTGAAGCCTATGAAGCCTTCGAGTTAAAAGAGCAAACCTTAAAAGCCAAAAAAGAAAGCCAGTACCAAAAGCAACAGCAGGAAGCCGCAACACATGAGTCTTGAGTTAGCCTTAGATATTCAACATGCCAGCACCAGTGAGTGGCTACCAACGGACGAACAATTCGCCCTTTGGGTCACTACCGCAATTGGTAATAGCATGGATGAAGCTGAATTAACCATACGTATCGTCGATAGCCGCGAGAGCCAAATGCTCAACAATACCTATCGCGGTAAAGACAAACCGACCAATGTACTGTCATTTCCCTTTGAAGCACCACCAGAAATTGAACTTCCTTTACTCGGAGATCTTGTCATTTGCGCGGCAGTCGTTGAAAATGAAGCACGTGAACAACAAAAACCACTAGAAGCGCACTGGGCACACATGGTTGTACATGGTTGCTTGCATCTGCTAGGGTATGATCACATCGATGATGAAGAAGCCGAAGAGATGGAGTCATTAGAGACTCAACTCATTGAAAGCTTAGGTTTTACTGACCCATATAAGGAACAATAATTAGCTAAGATAATCCCTATCAAAAGCTAATGAGAAAACTATGAGTGACGATATCCCCCCTAGTACGAACGCCCACAAGAAAGGTTGGTTTGATAGAGTAAGTCAGCTATTTCAGGGCGAACCTCAAAATCGCGAAGATCTAGTCGATGTGATTGATGGTGCCGAGCAGCGCGATTTGATCACCCAAGATACCCGCGAGATGATAAAAGGTGTATTAGACGTTTCTGATATGCGTGTTCGGGATATCATGATCCCAAGAGCTCAAATTGTCGCCCTCCAGATAGACAATTCGGTCGAAGAGTTACTTGCGACTGTGATTGGTTCAGGTCACTCGCGCTTCCCCGTCGTTAACGAAGATAAAGACCATATCGAAGGCATATTGCTTGCCAAAGATTTGATCCCTTACGGTTTCTCCAACAGTGATGAGCCCTTCTCACTGGATCGCGTGATCCGTCCCGCCGTGGTTGTGCCCGAAAGCAAACGCGTCGATGTTCTGCTAAAAGAATTCCGCTCTCAACGCTACCATATGGCGATTGTGGTTGACGAGTACGGCGGCGTATCGGGTCTTGTGACTATCGAAGATATTCTTGAAGAAATTGTCGGCGAAATTGAAGACGAATTCGACCACGATAGCACTGAAGAAACCGAGATCCGCAAAGTTGGTAACACGGTTTATATGGTTAAAGCTTTGACGCCAATCGAAGATTTCAACGAAGAATTCAACACTGAATTCAGCGATGAAGAGTTTGATACCGTCGGTGGCTTAGTCTCACACGCCTTTGGCCATCTGCCAGAACGTAACGAGAGCATCATCATTGAAGGCATAGAATTTAAAGTCATCAATGCTGACACTAGGCGTTTAATCCAACTCAGAGTTAAACTCCCCGATCCTAATACTGGCGAAGACGTAGAATAATCACTCGTGCTAAAAAAAATCAGGGCTTTTGCCCAACAACAGTCCCAACCTAGTGCTTTGAGACTCGTACTGGCATTTGCCCTTGGCGCCAGTACGGCGCTTTCATTTGCGCCCTATTCCATTTGGATAATCTATCCGTTTGCCATGGCTATTGCCCTCTGGCACAGCCGAACGCTGAGCGCTAAGGCAAGCTTTTACTATTGGTTAAGCTTTGGATTTGGCTGTTTTGCCGTAGGGATCAGCTGGGTTCACGTGAGCATGGATACCTTTGGTGGTATGCCGCTCATTGCCTCCGTTGGGTTAATGGCCTTGTTAGCCTTGTATTTAGCCTTGTATCCAGCGCTAACTGGTTTAGCGCTGGTTTGGTTAACTAAAACGCTGAGCCATGATGGTGAAACTCGATTTGGTCTTTGGCGTAATCTCGCCCTATTCCCCGCGTTATGGACCTTGACCGAATGGGCTCGTGGCTGGGTAATGACAGGCTTCCCTTGGTTATGGGCGGGTTACTCGCAAACTCAAGGGCCGCTAAAACCCCTTGCCAGCATCATAGGCACACTGGGAATAAGTTTTGTATTGGCCATGCTCGCTGGTGCATTAGCACTTTGTTTTACTAAGCGTTATAAGAGTTTACTGCTTTTACTGCCGCTCAGTATTCTGGCCGTGTGGGCTGCGCCTAAACTTTGGGAGATTCATCCTACGGGTGAAAATGTTAAAGTGGCACTGGTACAAGGCAATATTCCCCAAAGCATGAAGTGGGAACCCGATGCCCTGTGGCCGACGCTGTTAAAATACATGGATTTATCCCGTGAACATCTGGATGCCGATATCATTATTTGGCCAGAAGCGGCAATTCCAGCGCCAGAATCTATGGTGCAGGACTTCTTAGATAACGCCAATAAAGTCGCCAACCTAAACCATACCTCAATTATCACTGGCATTATTAGCCATCAAAACAATGAGTTCTATAATTCATTGATTGTGCTTGGTAATCATAATCAGAAACAACAAGCAGGCCCTGACTATGAGGGCGATGGTAGTAATCAATTTAAGAAACACCATCTGTTGCCAATTGGCGAGTTTGTCCCCTTTGAAGCGCTGCTGCGCCCGATAGCACCTTTCTTTAATTTGCCCATGTCGTCCTTTACACGAGGCGAATATCAACAGCCTAACCTCAGCGCCCTAGGCCATAAAATCGCGCCAGCAATTTGTTATGAAATTGCCTTTCCGGAACAGTTGCGCGACAACGTTAATCAAGGGACAGATATACTATTAACTGTCTCTAACGATGCATGGTTTGGTAGCTCAAATGGGCCATTACAGCATATGGAAATCGCTCAAATGCGCGCGGTTGAATTGGGTCGGCCTCTATTACGCTCAACCAACAATGGCGTGACAGCCATAGTCGATGAGCATGGCAATATCACAGCGTCATTACCACAGTTTGAAATAGGCGTGCTAAGTGCAACTATTCCATTAGTCACAGGACAAACTTGGTTTGCAAAATTAGGCCAAATGCCCCTACTGATACTCTGTGGTTTAATCGTTCTACTAGGTCTTGCCCGACGTTTTAAAGCGCAATAGGATTGAGGCCGTGCATTACCAAGTTAATAAACAAGATGTGGCAGGTTTTACCCTAATTGAACTTGTCGTTGTGATTATTGTGCTTGGGATCTTGGCTGTGATTGCCGCGCCTAAATTTATCGGTTTAAGTAAAGAAGCGCGGGTACAAACCTTAAGCCAAGTACAGACCAGCGTTAAAACAGCCAATATGCTAGCTTACTCAAAAACCCAAATGCCTAGCCTACTGAGCCAAGCGGTAGCTGGGCGCGATGATATTATTGATATCGACCTCAATGGTGATGGCACGCCAGATACGCGATTAAAATGGGGTTACCTCGATAATACTGATGTGGAAAAATGGATCACCTCGGATGATAAACTTATCATTCAATATCAAGGCATTGATATCACTTATATAGGCTACGATCTTAACAACAATTCCTTAGTGAATGATGACCAATGCTATTTCCGCTACACCCAAGCCAGTGATGCCAGCACTCCACCGCAATATGATATCAACACCCAAGGTTGTTAAGCTGACACTCAGCAGTTAGCCTGTGTTATCCCGCAATTGTCTGCGAATACATTAGGCTGATTGCGCGTTCCACGTTAAGGTGAACGATTAGACGTGGCCTTATACCAATCACAGTAACTGTGTCTACATAGCCAATATGATTGGTACCATTACCTCGTTCCTTAACCAAGGTACACAGTCAAGGCAACTCTATGGCACAGCTTCGCGTGCGCTACCAAACCCACGAATTTGGGGATCTCGACATTCATGTCAGAACCCTAAGAAATAACCAAGAATTTGAAGACCTAGATGGCGAAGCTGAAAAGCTCGGTATTTCCTCCGCTACTTGGCCATTATTTGGCATAGTTTGGCCGTCTAGCCAAGTGCTATCCCATCATATGGCCGATTATCAAATTGATAATAAACGCATTCTTGAGGTTGGCTGCGGTATAGGGCTGGCAAGTCTAGTGCTAAACCACAGACATGCCGACATCACAGCAACCGACTATCACCCCGAGTCGGAAAATTTCCTTAAGCAAAATGTCGATTTAAATCATGGTCGTGCGATTCCGTTTGTACGAACAGGATGGGCAGATGCACAAACTAATTTAGGTTTATTTGACCTCATTATCGGCAGCGATCTCTTGTACGAACAAGAACATGCCGATCTCTTATCACAATTTATTGAGCAGCATGCTAAACCAATTTGTGATGTAGTCTTAGTCGATCCAGGCCGTGGTAATCATGCAAAATTCAGTAAACGTATGGTCACCTTAGGTTACGAACACACGCAACATAAACCCATTCACACTGAATTTTTATTGGCGCCCTTTGGCGGTCAAATCCTCAACTACTCTCGTACCAACAATTGATATAACAGCCTAATTAATGCAGATATGAGCCATTTAGGTCTAATAGAACTCTAAAAAAAACGACGCTGAGGCGTCGTTTTAGCTGCATAACATCATCATCTTGATTAAGGCGTTAGCGGCTCGCGGGTAAATTCTTCATGGTCACATTCAGGACAGTCAGGGATGGGACTTGGAAACTCAATACTCATTTCATTACCACAGTTAGTGCACACCATGATGCCCTGATTCACAATATCACCACTCTTGTAGTAGCCTTGGTGCTTAAAATCTTGCGTTAACTCATGCCATTCGACTTGGCTGCGGTCGGTGATTTCACTGAGCCAATGCCAAAGCGTATTCTCTAAAGTAATCACGGTTGGGCTATGACTCAAACTATCCGCGTTCTGCTCACGGAGAAAACTCGTAATATCACGCTTTAAGAATTGTTCGACTAAAGCGAGTTCATCTTCCCCTGCCTGTTCTTTAAGACGTAAATACTCCTTACCTTGAGTGACAGAATTAAATAAGTTCTTTACAGTCATAGTGTTATCTTCTGCAAATTGAGATTTCACTTCGGTAATTAAGGCTTGATACAGTCCTAGTAACGCGTTACTTCTATCATTCATAACCAATACTCCTTCATACGAACCTTTTTAATGCATCGCTTCTAGTTTATTCTATGCAGATCTTACTCGCGCTGATATGGCGTTAGATCCAATAATAGGCGGCACTGCCGGAAATAGAGTGATGCAAGAGCAATATAATCCCTCAGAAATTGAAGCCTTAGTGCAAAAGCACTGGCATGACAACAAAACCTTCGAAGTCACTGAAGACGCAAACAAAGAAAAGTTTTATTGCCTTTCGATGTTTCCGTACCCTTCTGGCAGACTCCACATGGGACACGTACGCAACTATACCATAGGTGACGTAGTTGCACGCTTTCAACGTCTTCAAGGCAAAAACGTGCTCCAGCCTATTGGTTGGGACTCCTTTGGTTTGCCCGCAGAAAATGCCGCGATTAACAACAAGACTGCACCTGCGCCATGGACCTATGAAAACATAGAATACATGAAGAACCAGCTGAAATTGCTGGGTTTTGGTTACGATTGGAGCCGTGAAATCGCCACTTGTACCCCTGAATATTATCGCTGGGAACAATGGTTCTTCACTAAGTTGTACGAGAAGGGCCTAGTCTATAAAAAGACAGCTTCAGTCAACTGGTGTCCAAACGATGAAACCGTACTGGCGAACGAGCAAGTTCAAGACGGTTGCTGCTGGCGCTGTGATACCCCTGTGGAACAAAAAGAAATTCCACAGTGGTTTATTAAGATCACTGCCTATGCAGAAGAATTATTAAACGATATCGATACCTTAGATGGCTGGCCTGAACAGGTTAAGACCATGCAGCGCAACTGGATTGGTCGCAGCGAAGGTGTGGAAATGACCTTCGGCGTCGCAGGTCACGATAAAAGCTTCGATATCTATACCACGCGTCCAGATACCTTAATGGGCGTGACCTATGTGGCGATTGCCGCAGGTCATCCATTAGCTGAAATCGCCGCACAAACCAATCCTGAGCTTGCCGCCTTTATCGATGAGTGCAAAAACAGCACGACATCTGAAGCTGAACTCGCGACCATGGAAAAACGCGGTGTCGCTACAGGGCTTTTCGCCATTCATCCGATCACTGGTAAGCAAGTCCCGATTTGGGCTGCTAACTTTGTGTTGATGAACTATGGCACAGGCGCTGTGATGTCAGTTCCAGGCCACGATCAACGTGACTTTGAATTTGCAAAAAAATACGGTCTAGCGATTGAAGCTGTGATCAAGCCTGTTGATGGCGAAGTGGACATTAGCGAAACCGCTTATACCGAAAAAGGCGTACTGTTTAACTCGGGTGAGTTCGACGGTTTAGACTTTGAAGCGGGCTTTAATGCCATCGCTAACAAGTTAGTCGCCGAAGGTAAAGGCAAGCGCCAAGTCAACTATCGTCTGCGCGATTGGGGTGTTTCACGTCAGCGTTACTGGGGCGCGCCAATTCCTATGGTGACCTTAGCCGACGGCACTGTGATCCCAACGCCTGCAGATCAACTGCCAGTATTACTGCCAGAAGATGTCGTGATGGACGGTATTCAAAGCCCAATCAAGGCCGATAAAGAATGGGCCAAAACCCAAGTCAACGGTCAAGATGCGCTGCGCGAAACCGATACCTTCGATACCTTTATGGAATCCTCTTGGTATTATGCCCGTTACTGCAGCCCGCATGCAGACGAAATGTTAGATCCCGCTAAAGCCAACTACTGGCTACCTGTGGATCAATACATTGGCGGTATCGAACACGCATGTATGCATTTGTTATATTTCCGCTTCTTCCATAAGTTGCTGCGTGATGCAGGTCTGGTTAACTCTAACGAGCCAGCCAAACAACTGCTGACACAAGGCATGGTGTTGGCCGATGCTTTCTACTACATCAACGAAAAAGGTGCCCGTGTATGGGTTTCGCCTTTAGATGTAGCGACCACAGAAAAAGACGACAAGGGCCGTATTACTAAGGCTATCGACAAAGACGGCAACGAGCTGGTTTATACCGGCATGTGCAAGATGTCTAAGTCGAAAAACAACGGTATCGATCCTCAAGTCATGGTCGAAAAATACGGCGCCGATACGGTTCGCCTATTTATGATGTTCGCCTCACCACCAGAATTAACTCTGGAATGGCAAGAGTCTGGCGTTGAAGGCGCACACCGCTTCATTAAACGTCTTTGGAAGCTTGCAAACGAGCATATCACCCAAGACAATAGCGAAGTCTTAGATGTCAGCAAGTTAACAAGCGACCAAAAAGCGCTGCGCCGTGAAGTCCACAAGACTATCGCAAAAGTGACCGACGATATCGGCCGCCGTCAGATGTTCAACACTGCGGTTGCCGCCGTGATGGAACTGATGAACCATCTGCAAAAAGCACCACAAACCACAGGTCAAGACAACGCCATTATTGGCGAAGCCTTATCGGCCATCGTGCGTTTGCTGTACCCTATCATTCCGCATGTGAGCTTTAACCTGTGGAACGAGTTAGGTAATGCAAGCAACATCGAAGACAGCCAATGGCCAGTCGTTGATGAAGCTGCGCTAGTTGAAGACAGCAAGCTCATCGTTGTGCAAGTTAACGGTAAAGTTCGCGCAAAAATCACAGTAGCCGCCGACGCTGATAAAGAATCAGTAGAAGCCTTAGGCATGAGTGATGAACACGTGATCAAATACCTAGACGGTCTGACAGTACGTAAAGTGATCTATGTGCCGGGCAAACTGCTCAGCATAGTGGCCAATTAACGGCTGCTAATAACTCGCTATACTCAAAGCCAATGAAGTTGCAGCATAGCTGCAACTTCAAGCCTGCAGGGTATACCACGAATAGGAAACCGCGAAATCTATGCTAATCAAACGCATATGCTTCGCAATCATGGCACTAGTCATTATGACCAGCGCTGGTTGCGGTTTTAAGCTTCAACGCAGTTATCAGATCCCTGATGCCCTCAATCATTTGAGTTTGAGCAGTGTGGATGAATACAGTGAACTCACTCGTTTGGTGCGTGAACGCCTGCGCTTGAACAATATCCAAGTTGTCGACGCCGCAGATAATGTTCCAGTATTAAGATTAATCACCGACTCCCTTGAACGCTCGACCTTATCTTTGTACCCCACAGGTAACGTCGCCGAGTATGAGCTGATTTATTTAGTCGAATTTGCTGTGGCACTGCCGGGCAAAGAAGCGCAGCCTTTCAAGGTTGAAATTCGCCGCGACTACTTAGACGATCCACGTACCGCATTGGCAAAGAGCCGTGAAATGGAATTGCTGACGAAGGAAATGCGTATCCAAGCTGCCGATCGTATTCTGCAAGCAATGGCCAGTACTGAGGTGAATTAATGCGGGGCTATCATTAAATGAGAGTCTATCCAGACCAACTCTCCCGCCACCTTAACCAGTTATTTCCTTGTTATCTGATTTTTGGGGATGATCCTTGGTTGATTGAAACCACCAAAGATCAGATCCGCCAATTCGCCAAGCGTCAGGGATTCGATGAAAAAGTCCAACTCATTCAAGAGACGGGCTTTAATTGGAACGACCTGACTCAGGAATGGCAGGCCATGAGCCTGTTTTCCAGTAAACGCTTGATTGAGCTAACCCTTCCCCAAGCTAAGCCCGGTGCCGAAGGCTCTAGCACATTGCAAGCGCTATTGCAGACGCCCAATCCCGATATGCTGTTGATTATCGAAGGGCCAAAGCTCGCCACAGAGCAAACCAACAGTAAATGGTTTAAGACCTTAGATGCCCATGGCATGTATCTGCCCTGCGCCACGCCAGAGGGCGAGCAGTTTATGCGCTGGCTCGATGGCCGCATCAAGCACTTTAAGCTCAATCTGCAGCCTGATGCCCGTGCTATGCTGCATTCTCTGTATGAAGGGAATTTACTGGCCGCCGATCAAGCCATGCAATTGCTGCAACTCCTGAGCCCAGCAAACCCCGTCAGTGCCGACGAACTGGGCCACTATTTTGAAGATCAGTCGCGCTTCACCGTATTCCAACTCACGGATGCATTGCTGAATAATAAACAGGATAGCGCGCAGCACATGCTAGCCCAGCTCAATGGCGAAGGCACTGCCTTACCTATCCTGCTGTGGGCCTTGTTTAAAGAACTCGGTTTGTTATTCAATTTGAAATGCGAGCAAGCCCAAGGCGTTGCGCTCAGTGCACTCTGGGGTAAACATCGAATTTGGGATAAACGTAAACCACTGTATCAAGCGGCGCTGCAACGACTCAGCCTTGAACAACTCGAACATATGCTCGCCCTCGCCTCGAAACTTGAGCTCAACTTAAAGCAACAGGGGAAAGAGGATTGGACTGGTCTGAGCCATCTGTGTCTGTTATTTGATCCTAGAGCCCATCGGCATCTGGCACATATAGCCATAGACTAATCATAGGTTAACCAAAGGCTTGATATGCGTATTGGTATTTTAGGCGGCACTTTCGACCCGATACACTATGGTCATATCCGTCCCGCGATTGAAGTGAAACAAGCATTAGCCTTGGATAAAATCCTGCTGATGCCGAACCATATTCCGCCCCATAAACAGCAGCCGAACTTAACCACAACACAGCGCCTCAAAATGGTAGCCGATGTCTGTCAGCAACTCGACGGATTTGCACTGTGCGACATCGAAGCCAAACGCGACACGCCTTCGTACACAGTTGTCACGCTTGAGCAACTGAAAAGCTTACATCCTGAAGATGAGCTGTTTTTTATCATGGGGATGGACTCTTTCATCCAATTAAAAAGCTGGCATGAGTGGCAACGCCTATTCGACTTTGCCCATCTCGTTGTCTGCCAGCGCCCGGGTTGGCAGCTCGATGCAGAGCATCCTATGCAACAGGTATTGACGGCCCGCAGTCAAGCGCCCCAAGGGACAGTGGAAGGTCGTACTCGCAGTGTCCATAAAAACTGTGGGCAGATTTTCCCTGTGACAATTACGCCACAGGATATTTCTTCAACTCAAATCCGCGAACAACTGGCAAAAGGCGAAATGCCCACCGATTTACTCATGCCCGTCACGCTAGATTACATCAAAAATCAACGACTTTACTTACCTTAGCTCGAACCGTAAGCAGATATCGCCAACTCAACTGCCAATGACAATGTATTCCCAGCAGCAACACTGGTATACTACCGCGCTATTTAAAATTAATGAGGTACGCCAGCGTGCAGAGCGCGGAATTAAAACAGTTTGTTGTCGACAAGATCGACGACTTGAAAGCCAGAGACGTTGTTGTTCTGGATGTCAGCAAGCAATCTAACATCACTGACTACATGGTCATATGTTCAGGTACATCAAAGACTCACGTTAAAGCTATCGCCGAAAACCTTGTGGTTGAAGCGAAAAAAGCCGGTATTCCACCTTTAGGTGTTGAAGGCCGCGAAAGCAGCGAATGGGTTCTTGTGGACATGGGCGATGTGATCCTGCACGTTATGCAAGATCAAACCCGTGATTTCTACCAGCTTGAAAAGCTCTGGTCAGAAAAGCAAGACTGATGAAGTTACAGCTCATCGCAGTAGGAACACGGATGCCCGATTGGGTTACCCGTGGTTTCGAAGAATACCAGCGCCGTTTTCCCCGTGATATGGCGCTGGAGCTTATCGAAATACCCGCTGGAAAGCGGGGGAAAAATGCCGACATTGTCCGGATACTTCAAAAAGAAGGCGAACAAATGTTGGCGGCCATTCCCAAAGGTAATCATATTGTTAGCTTAGATCTCCCCGGCAAAAACTGGACGACCCCCGAGCTAGCAACCGCGCTGACTAAATGGCAACTCGATGGTCGCGACGTCAGTTTACTGATTGGTGGACCTGAAGGATTAGCGCCAGCTTGCAAAGAAGCGGCAAACCAAAGTTGGTGTCTTTCGGCATTAACCTTACCTCACCCACTCGTACGGGTGGTGGTTGCCGAAAGTTTGTACCGCGCGTGGAGCGTGAACACGAATCACCCCTACCATAGAGAATAGCGGGATCTTGATGTTAACGAGTGTCAACCACCCGTCATGGGATCAGCCGGAGATAGCATAAGTGTCGCCAAAAAAGCGGATAACAATGCATGATCACGCCGCCGAGGCGTCTCTTTTTAAGCGCAGGGCGCTTTTCACTTTTTTTTGCGTTTTCGCTCTATTTAGCGTATTAGTCACCAACCTTTATCATTTACAGGTTGAATCCTATAAAGATTATGCAACTCGCTCAAATGATAATCGCATCCGTGTTGTTCCAATTGCCCCTAGTCGTGGTCTCATTTACGATCGCAACGGTATACTTTTAGCTGAAAATTTACCCTTTTATTCCCTCGATCTCGTGCCCGAAAAAATCAGTAACATGTCAGAGACCTTAGATGAACTCGGCAAGTTAATTGAGATCAGTGATGATGAGCGCGAAACCTTTACTGACGCCCTGAAATTTCATCGCCGTTTCAAACCGCTAACACTGAAAAACCAGCTCACCGAAGAACAAGTGGCCATTTTTAGTGTTAACCAACACAGATTTCCGGGTATTTCGGTCGAAGCGGGTCTTAAACGTAACTATCCCTACGGCGCGCAAATCACCCATGTGCTGGGCTATGTAGGCAAAATTAACACCCGAGATCGCGCCCAACTTGAACGCAGCGATCTGTGGAAAAACTATGCGGCGACCAAAGACATTGGTAAGCAAGGCATTGAAAAATTTTATGAATCTTTGCTGCATGGCAAACCCGGACACTTAGAAGAAGAAGTGAACAACCGCGGCCGCGCCATTCGCACCTTAAAAATTGTTCCGCCAGAGCCGGGGCAAGATATTTACCTCACCTTAGATCTCAAGCTGCAACAAAAAGCGGTGGAACTACTCACAGGTCTGCGTGGTTCTATTGTTGCCATCGATCCCCGTGACGGTGGAGTATTAGCGATGGTATCGAGCCCAAGCTATGATCCAAACCAGTTTGTACAAGGCATTAATAGTAAAGATTACAGTGCGTTACTCAATGATAAATCACGCCCTTTGATCAATCGCGCGACTCAAGGTCAATATGCACCTGCGTCTACCATCAAGCCTCACCTCGCACTGTTAGGCCTTGATGAGAAAGCCATTAGCGAGAGTACCCGAGTGTGGGATCCCGGTTTTTGGCAAATTCCTGGTGTTGAACGTAAATACCGCGACTGGAAACGCTGGGGACATGGCTGGGTCAACGTTTATAGCGCGATTGTAGAATCCTGCGATACCTTTTTCTATGAGTTAGCCTATAAGGTCGGTGTCGATCATATCGCCCGCTTTATGGAGCAATTTGGCTTTGGCCAAAATACAGGGATTGATATCTTTGAAGAATCGGCTGGCAACATGCCATCAAAGGAATGGAAACGCTTAAAGTACAATCAAGCTTGGTATATAGGCGACACTATTTCCGTCGGTATTGGCCAAGGTTATTGGACGGCAACGCCATTACAACTCGCTAATGCCGTTGGGATTATGGCCAACAAAGGCCGCCGTCTCCCGCCACATCTGCTGAGATCCATTAAAGACAATACTGCCAAAATTGACTCACCGATTAATGAGTTACCGCCAATTGAACTTAAAAATCCCCGTAACTGGAACATCATCAACGAAGCTATGCGCCAAACTGCAAATAAGTCACGCTTTACCGATGCCACTTACACTGCCGCAATGAAAACCGGTACTGCACAGGTCATCGGCGTGGCGGAAAATACTAAATACGATGCTAGTAAAATTGCCGAACATTTCCGCGATAATGCCTTAGTTGTGGCCTATGCGCCCTTCGAGGATCCTAAAATCGTCCTCGCCGTCGTGATGGAAAACGCAGGTTGGGGCGGCGCAAATGCTGGCCCAGTCGCTCGAGCTATGCTCGATGAATATATGCTTAGAGATACTTGGAAACCCATACCATGAGTACCCATAGCCAATATCAAAACATCTGGCAACGCTTGCACATAGACTTGCCTTTATTGCTCGGACTATTAGCTGTGATGGGCTTTGGCCTGTTTGTCATCTATTCTGCCAGCGGTGCAGATTTAGAGATGATGGAACGACAACTATTCCGTATGGTGTTGTCGCTAGGCATCATGTTTACCATGGCACAAATCAATCCTGAAGCGCTTAAACGTTGGGCATTACCCATTTATCTTGCGGGGGTTGTCTTGCTGCTTGGGGTACACTTTTTCGGTGAAATCAATAAAGGCGCGCAGCGCTGGTTGAACTTAGGCTTTATGGAGTTCCAACCCTCAGAGCTTATTAAACTCGCCTTTCCCATCACAATGGCTTGGTATATCAGTAAGTTCCCTCTTCCCCCCAAGAAACGTTACCTCGCTGGCGCAGGAGTGATTTTACTCGTACCAACCCTATTGATCGCTAAACAACCCGACTTAGGCACCTCAATTTTGGTGGCTGCATCGGGGATTTTCGTGCTGTTTTTATCGGGCATGAGCTGGATTATTGTTGGCAGCTTTATCGCAGCAGTACTCGCCTTCCTGCCTATCCTTTGGTATTTCTTGATGCACGATTACCAAAGAACGCGGGTATTAACCTTGCTCGATCCAGAGCAAGATCCCCTCGGCGCGGGTTATCACATTATCCAGTCGAAAATCGCCATCGGCTCAGGTGGGCTTTGGGGCAAAGGTTGGCTCGAAGGCACTCAATCACAGCTTGAGTTTATTCCCGAGCGCCATACCGATTTTATCTTTGCGGTGATCGGTGAAGAATTTGGCTTAATTGGCAGTATCTTACTGTTAATTATGTACCTTTACATCATAGGCCGTGGGTTAGTCATCGCCTCCCGCGCACAAACCAGTTTCGCTCGTCTACTGGCTGGCAGTATCACGCTGACGTTTTTCGTTTATGTTTTTGTGAATATTGGCATGGTTTCAGGTATCCTGCCCGTGGTAGGTGTACCACTGCCCCTTGTCAGTTATGGTGGAACCTCCATGCTGACATTGATGACAGGGTTTGGCATTCTTATGAGCATTCATACCCATAGACGTTTCGTAGATAGATAATTTTAGGGACTTTTTTATGCCTACTCTCCGAGCTTATTTGGCTCCACTCGGTTTACTGTGTTTAAGTTCATGCTTAGTCGCATGCACTACGGCAAATGAACCGACACCCGCGCAGGCACCCGCTTCAAGCACCCCAGTGGCTCCCGCAGTGGATAAAGTACTAGTACCCGCAACTCCCGCTGAGCTCAAAGAAGAGTTTATCCAAGCTCAAGTAAAACAAGGTTTTACTCGGACAGAAGTGCTCACTTTTCTCGACAAAGCAAAATACAACCAAGGGGTTATCGATGCGATGACCCGTCCATGGGAAGCAAAACCTTGGCATGTGTATTACCCGATTTTTTTAACAGAAAAACGTCTTGATGCTGGGCTCGCTTTTTGGAAAAAACACGAGAAAACCATTGCTAAAGCCGCGGCTAAGTACCAAGTCGACCCACAGATTATTGTCGCCATTATTGGGATTGAAACCTTCTACGGCCAGTTCACAGGTAATTACCCTGTAATTGATTCCCTCTATACCTTAGGTTTTCACTATCCGCCTCGCGCCACCTTTTTCCGCAAGGAATTTGGTGAGTTGATGAAATTAGTCAAAGAAGAACACTTAGATATCAATACCCTCAAAGGCTCCTATGCGGGTGCCATGGGTTATGGACAGTTTATTCCCTCAAGTTACCGCCATTACGCCGTCGATTTCGATAACAGTGGTAACCGCGATTTATTGCAAAGCCCAGAGGATGCGATTGGCAGTGTCGCCAATTATTTCCATGAACACGGTTGGCAAGCCAATGCACCCGTTGCTTTGCCGCTGGTCAATAGCAGCCAAACAGCGCCAAAAGCGAAAGTATGGGCAGGCGAAAAGCTCAATTATAAAGTCGCCAATATTCTAACGCCAACCTTGTCCTTGGCTGATGCGAGGGACTTGGATGTCTCGCAAAAAGCCTTACTCATTAAACTGGAACAAGCCGATCACGATGATTATTGGCTTGGCTTAAACAATTTTTATGTAATCACTCGCTATAATCGCAGTCCTTTGTATTCAATGGCCGTTTATCAATTTAGCCAACAATTAAAGGAACAGCATGCCGCTAAAAAATAATCTTTTACAGCTTGTCGCTTTGGTTGCGTGCTTCACACTTGTTGCGTGTTCTTCGAGCCCAAACCAAGCTAGCTCCAGCACAAACAAAAAAAATATGGACCCCAACAAGGGGCGCTATTCGCTAAAGAATGACAAGCTGCCACTCAATCCACCCAATGTGGACCATGTGCCAAATGCCACGCCTAAGTACGAGCCCTATAGTCGCCGCGGTAACAAGCCTTATACGGTTTACGGCGAGTCTTACACTGTGATGAACACAGGCCAAGGTTTTAGTGAAACGGGCCGTGCCTCATGGTACGGTGAAAAATTTCATGGCTATGAGACATCCAATGGCGAACCCTATGACATGTATTCCATGTCAGGTGCCCATAAAACGCTACCACTGCCAAGTTATGCTCGGATCACTAACTTAGATAACAATAAGCAAGTGATCATTCGTATCAACGATCGCGGGCCATTCCACTCAGACCGTATTCTCGACGTCTCCTACGCCGCCGCCTATAAACTCGGCATGCTCGGCAAAGGAACCGCGCGGATCAAACTCGATGTGGTGTATGTCGGCAGTGTCGCGGCCGCTAATTCGGCTATTGCCAGCGCGCAAGATACAGGTAATCATTACATTCAGTTAGTCGCATCGAAAGATAAAGCCAAACTCAATACCATGGCGAAAAATCTGGAGCGAAAATATCAGGTCAAGACCCGTGTACAAGCCGCAAACAATATGTTTAGACTACAGCTCGGCCCCATAGGCCAACCTGAGTTAGCAGACAAACTGCTCAATAACGTCCAGCAAAATGGCTTTCCAGAGGGCTATATAGTCCATGAGTAATGACTGTTTGCTCGGACCAGAATTGATTTAAAAATAGAGATGAAGGAACCTTCACTAAAACCCACAGTCAGAAAGTGGTACACTGTTGGAGATCTTCTCGAATCCTTTCCATTTAATACAACCAAAAGACGTGCCAAGTTAATGATGAATTTTGTAAAAAGTCCCATTAAAACATTGCTGCTAATTTCCAGTGTGTCTCTCCCCGTTTATGCTGCGCAGCCTATTATTACACCTGATGCACCAGCAGTGGCCGCCAAGGCTTTCGTCTTGATGGATTATAATTCGGGCCAGATTATCGCTGAGAGTAACGCTTATGAAAGCCTTAACCCAGCCAGCCTAACTAAAATGATGACCAGCTATGTCATAGGTCAAGAAATCAAAGCGGGCAATGTCTCGGTCGATGATGATGTGACTATCAGTAAAAATGCCTGGTCTAAAAACTTCTCTGACTCCTCGAAGATGTTCATTGAAGTCGGTACTACCGTTAAAGTCGGGGATTTAAACCGCGGTATCATCATCCAATCGGGTAACGATGCGTGTGTGGCTATGGCAGAGCATATCGCTGGCACCGAAGGCGCCTTCGTTGACATGATGAACTCATGGACAAAACAGCTGGGTATGCGTGATAGCTACTTCGAAAACTCCCATGGATTAGACTCAGAAAACCACAAAACAACTGCCTATGATATGGCATTGTTAGGTGCAGCCTTAATCCGCGACGTTCCAGAAGAATACCGCATCTATAGCGAAAAATTTTATACCTTCAACGGTATCAAACAATATAACCGTAATGGTTTGTTGTGGGATAACAGCATGAGCGTGGACGGTATCAAGACAGGCCACACCTCTGGTGCAGGTTACAACTTAGTCGCATCTGCAACCAAAGACGGCATGCGTTTGATTTCTGTGGTTCTGGGTACTCAAAGTGAATCAGCCCGTAAAGCTGAAAGTAAAAAGTTACTGACCTATGGCTTCCGTTTCTTTGAAACTGTCACGCCTTACAAAGCGGGTGATAGCTTCACAACCCAACAAATATGGTACGGTGACAAGAGCACTGTTGATTTAGGCGTCGCAACTGATACACCTATTACAATCAGCCGTGGCCGTGGTAAAGACTTGAAAGCAAACTTCGAGTTGACTAAGCCATTAGATGCACCGTTGAAAAAAGGTGAAACTGTAGGCCGTCTATTCTTCCAACTTGATGGTAAAGACATTGCCCAGTTCCCGCTGGTGACCTTGCAAGAAGTCAACGAAGGTAGCTGGTTTAGTAAATTAGTCGATTACTTTAAGCAGATGTTTTCTGGATGGTTTAGCTAATCTAAGTCCCATAAATAAAGCCACCTTAGGGTGGCTTTATTTTTTTGGGGAGTGCATCGCCCTTGAATCGGGTATAATCGCCACTATATATATCCCAATATAGCCGCTAAGAGTACTGAGTATGTTAGACACTAAATTTGATGAACTGATGGATTTCCCTTGCGCATTTCCTTTTAAGGTCGTCGGTGAAGCCCACGAAACGCTAACTGACAAAGTCGTGGCTGTGGTACAAAAACATGCACCGGGTGATTATTCACCTTCGACAAAAACGTCGAGCAAAGGTAGCTATCACTCCATTACCATCCGCGTGACAGTGACCAGCAAAGACCATATCGAAATTTTGTACACTGAACTTGCCGCCATCGAAGGCGTACGCCGCGTACTATAAATATTCCTCAAGGCCATGAAATGTGATCTGTCTTACATTTATGGTCAAGAGGCGTATAATAGCGCCACTCAATTCTAAGGGGAGAGGTTGCCCTTGCAAGACACGACTTTGCACATTCGGCATCTTGGAAAACAAGATTACGAATCAGTGTGGCATGCCATGCAGCATTACACTGACACGCGTAATAGTGAGAGCCCAGATGAGCTGTGGATAGTAGAACACCCACCCGTGTTTACCCAAGGCCAAGCTGGTAAAAGCGAGCATATTTTGAATGCTGGCGATATTCCTGTGATCCAAGTGGACCGTGGTGGCCAAGTCACTTACCACGGCCCTGGACAACTAGTGGTATATCCTCTTCTCGACATAAAACGTAGTAAAGTCGGCGTGCGTCAACTCGTTACTCATATAGAGCAAAGCATTGTCGATATGCTCGCCAAGTACGACATTAACGCTTATGCCAAGGCCGATGCGCCTGGCGTATATGTGGATGAACGTAAAATTGCCTCCCTCGGGTTACGCATTCGTAAAGGCTGTTCATTCCATGGATTAGCCCTTAATGTCGATATGGATTTAGCACCATTTCGCCGCATCAACCCTTGCGGTTATGCCGGTCTTGAAATGGTGCAATGCAAAGCACTTGGCGGACCACAAACCGTGATTGAAGCGGGCGAGCAACTTACTATTACTTTTAGCCAATTACTGGGCTATCAACACCTAGTTCATCATCAAGGATTAGCAGCGTCATGAATAGGCCTGAACGTTTACAACCCGGAGTAAAACTAAGAGATGCCGATAAAGTGTCTCGTATTCCGGTCAAAATCGTCCCATCAGAGCGCGACACTATGTTGCGTAAACCCGATTGGTTACGGGTTAAACTGCCGGCATCGAATCAACGCATTTTAGACATCAAGCAAGCGCTGCGTAAAAATGGCCTGCACTCTGTCTGTGAAGAAGCCTCTTGCCCTAACCTCGCGGAATGCTTCAACCACGGCACAGCAACCTTTATGATTTTGGGTGCGATTTGTACACGTCGTTGCCCATTCTGCGACGTGGCCCATGGTCGTCCGCTTAAGCCTGATGCTGAAGAACCAGTTAAATTGGCGCAAACTATCCGCGATATGAAGCTGAAATATGTGGTGATTACCTCTGTAGATCGTGACGATTTACGTGATGGTGGCGCCCAGCATTTTGCCGATTGTATTCGTGAGATCCGCAAACTTAATCCGGACATCAAGATCGAAACCTTAGTGCCTGATTTCCGTGGTCGTATCGATGCTGCCTTAGATATTTTATCGACTGAGCCGCCTGATGTGTTTAACCACAACTTAGAAACGGCGCCCATGCATTATCGTAAAGCGCGCCCAGGTGCGAATTACCAATGGTCGCTCGATCTGCTCAAACGCTTTAAAGAACGTCATCCAAATGTGCCAACTAAATCAGGTCTGATGATGGGACTGGGTGAAACCAACGAAGAGATCGCTCAAGTACTGCGTGATCTGCGTGAACATAAAGTTGAAATGCTGACCTTAGGCCAATACCTACAGCCGTCTAAGTTCCATTTGCCGGTTGAACGTTATGTGCCACCAGCCGAGTTTGATGAGCTTAAAGCCTTAGCCGATGAGTTAGGTTTTACCCATGCAGCCTGTGGCCCATTAGTGCGCTCAAGCTACCATGCGGACCTGCAAGCCCAAGGTAAAGAAGTGAAATAACCTTCTTGCTTAGATGCAGAGCTCAAGTGATGTAGAGTTCAGGGTTATTAAAATAGAAAAACAGCGCCTTAGGCGCTGTTTTTTATTGACTGTTTTTTTATGACTGTTGTTTATGAAGAGTGGTTCGTATAGCTGTCGTTTTTCGACATAAATGCTAATGCTCAGCTTATTCTTGGTTTATCGCTAAATCCATCAAGATAGCATCTTCTTTACCGCCCTCTATCGGGTAGTAACCTTTGCGACGTCCCGATTCAATAAAGCCAGCCTTTTGATATAAAGCACGGGCGCCGAGATTAGACTCTCGCACTTCTAACATAAGCACCACAGCGCCCGATACCTTGGCCGATGCCATCACAGCCTTGAGTAATAACTTACCGTAACCTTTACCCTGCTGACTCGGTAATAGGCAAATATCCAATAAAGTCACTTCATCGATAATTTGCTGCACTATCGCAAACCCTAAGAGTCCTTCGACGTGATAAGTATCTGAATCCGAAACGACGTCAATATTTGCCTCAGTATTTGCATCTACCTCTAAGTGAGCACTCAGCTTTAAACCTAGGACACGGTACAAGTGACCAAAACAATCGGCAAGATTACCCTCACTCATGGGATGGCTATGGGCCAAGGATTCAAGCTGCGCCATTTGGGGAACATCTTCAAGCGTGAGAGCCACAAGCTCAACAGGCAAACCTACTGTCAATTGTGCTGCGAATGGTGTCGTGAATAGACTATCTACTGGTGGGATGTTCAACGCCGGTATTCCAAAGTATTGGTTATTAATGTATTTACGAGTAGAGCTTAAGACTTGCTTGGCGCTTGGCCGCTAACTTGGTCGCGCCATTGGTAAATCTGCTGCCATAGCGCGCTTTTAGCCTGCCAACCCACCAATAAATCGGCCAACGGCTCAGACACTAACCATGCGGTACGTGGCCTAACTTTGTGACGTCGCAGATCCCAAACGATCTGTTTACCCGTATGGGGCTCACAGTCAAAATCACATTCGTCACGCTTTATGTCGATAAGCGTTAGCACAGCGTCAATAAGCGGCTCTGCTTCTGGTAACTCACCGTTTTCATCCCAAATCACTAAATAAGGTTTCACCTTAGTGTCGCGCACTCGCCAAGTTGTCACATTCATGGCGGTTAAATAGGCTGATTTATTCATTAAGGTCAGTTTTATTCAATTAAAGTATCGACTCACAATATGCCGCTAGGATAGCAGTTCTGCCATGGCATTGTTACTGCAGCACGGCGAAAGGAGATGATATCTGGCTTTATCGCTTACGAGATTTAACACTCGAAAGTTCAATCGAATTTATAGATTTACAAAATCTAATTTACTCATTTTACATTTAATATCAGAAGATTAGACTAAACACACTCAGTAAGACAATAGAAGGAAAACGCCATGATTAACATAGGTATCAATCAAGCTCACAGAGAAGAAATCGCCGCAGGGCTAAACCAACTATTGGCTGACAGCTACAGTCTTTACCTTAAGACCCATAGCTTTCACTGGAACGTTACTGGCCCAATGTTCACTAGCTTACACTTGCTATTTGAACAGCAGTATACCGAACTTGCCCTTGCGGTCGACCTTATCGCAGAGCGTGTACGTGCATTAGGCGCCAGAGCACTCGGCTCATATTCAGCCTATGCCGCGCTAACCGAGATAAAAGAAGATCAAGGTGTCACTCAAGCCGAAACCATGATCCGCGAACTATTAAGCGATCAGGAGCTAGTGATCCGCAATGCCAGAGCCTTGTATCCGCTGGTGAATCAAGCGAATGATGAAGCGACTGCGGACTTACTCACCCAGCGCATCCAACTGCATGAGAAAAACGCTTGGATGTTACGCAGCTTACTCGCAGAATAATCGCTAAATAGATTATTGCTCTGACCAAAGCAAAAAGTCGCCAAGTAAACACTTGGCGACTTTTGCATTTAAAGCTTGATCAAACAGAATAGATTAGAGGTACTTAATCCAAGCCTGAGTGCTGTGCTTTTTATACTCGCTAAATCGCTTAACGGGATAATATAATGCGATGGCTAACACGCCCGCAATGAACCAAACCCATCCTATATTGCTCACTCCAAAGTACTCACCATGGTTTGCGCCAAAGATGAATTTCGCTAAAGTATAAAGCAGTAACAGCACGTACAAATGTAAGATATAGAAAAACATAGGGACTGAGCCAAACACAGACAACCCATGGCCCACTCGCGCTAATCTCCCACCCACTTTCCCACTTGATGCAAAATACCGCTCAAAGGCCACTAAGCAAAAGAACATGCCGCCTAAGGTCACCAGTAAAAAGCTTAATGATGGCGGGTATTTCGTTAAATTGAATACCGACATCAAGGTTTCACCTAAATGTGCTCCCGACTGCCAAGGCAAGGTTTCGCCATAAAGGTTAAACCCACGTAGCACCGCAAAAAGTACCCAACAGCTGATCCCTAAAAACAGCAGCTTTTGCTGGCGAGCCAATGCATCAAGATGGCTTCCGTTCGGTTTATTACTAAAAAGTGGCCCTGCAACATAACCAAGTAAAATCACCCCAATCCAAGGCAGCACGGGATAACTCACCTTAACCCTAAGCGCACCTTCGCTGACGAGATAACCGCGGTCGTGCAATATGGTCCACAGACCGTAAGCCCACTCACTGGGCTGAAAACCAATTGGCGTCAACAGATTATGGCCAAAAACAATCGCAAATCCTAAAAGGGCCATCCAAGGTCTAGGCAGGTTTATCAGCGCAGCGAGCGCTAACATACTCAGACCAATCACCCAAATCACCTGTAACCAAAGGGTGTAATAGCTGACCATCCAAGAGAGGTTAGAGAAGTTAATCACTAAAATTTCCAGCGCGATTAAAAACAGCCCGCGTTTAATCAAAAACATACGTGCTGAACGTGGCTCGCCATGGCTACGATTGGCATAAAGCCATGCAGAAACCCCGGTTAAGAACACAAAGACCGGCGCACAAAAATGGGCGGCAAAGCGACTCACAAAAAGCCCCCAAGAGGTCGAACTCAAATCCATAGGATCGCTCACCTGCATGTGAAAGAAAAACCGCTCCCGCACATGGTCGAGTAACATAATAAGCATCACGGCGCCGCGCATCATATCGATACTATTAATCCGGGTGCGGCCAATAGAACGACCCAGTTCTTGCTCGGCAAAACCTGAAGATAACGCTGGGTTAGCACTGATATTAGAACTCATAGCTGACACTCACTTTAATGCTACGTGGCTCACCCGGCACGGCCCAAAGAGCGGAATAGCTACTTGCGATGTAATGTTCATCCAGTAAGTTATCCAGATTCACTCCAAGGCTTAAGTTGTCGCTTAAGTGGGTGTTCATAAACAACCCAAGTAACTGATAAGAAGGCAATTGAAAACTAGGATCGGCAGAATCGCCGAGGCGCGAATCCACATAACGCCAGCTAAGCCCTAGATGACCATCAATAGAAAGCCTATTCAAATCCTGTTTCAGAATCACACTCGCGGTATGCTTTGGCACATTCACCAGTGGACTGCCTGCAGGAATGAGCACGCCCCAATCAGGATTCAAGCTGTCATTGGCGGTACGGGTATTAAGATAGGCATAGGATAATTTTGCTTGTAAATCCTCCGTCAGTTCGGCGGCTAAATCGAGTTCAACCCCGCTACTTTTAGCTTTACCTAAGGTGGCAGAAAAACCAACATTGATAGGATCTGAGGTCAAGATATTGCTCTTTTGAGCATCGAACACGGCTAAACTACCGTTTATAGGAAGATCGTTTAACCAAGTACCATTAAACTTCATCCCCAGTTCAACCGACTGACTCTCTTCCGCTTCGAAGGGCTTACCCGCAAAGTCAGTTCCAGAAAGCGGTAAAAAGCCTTCAGAATAAGAGCTATAGAAACTTAAGGCATCGGACCATAAATACACCAGACCCACCTTGGGGCTGACTCGACTATCGGTTTGCTCTGACAGAGTATCTTTCGCGACTTCACTGATATCTTGCTGATAACTATCGAACCTTAGCCCAAGGTGCAGCTTCCACTTTTCAGTTAAATCCATTTGATCTTGCAGATAGGTCCCCCACGCCTTTTGAGTCTCGTTATTCTCATACAACAAACTCACCTCTGGCTGAGGCCCACCGTATTGAGGGGTATAGATATCGATGGCGTATTCACCTTTTTTGCCCCGATAACGATACAGTCCCGTCTTCAAATTGTAGTGATAGGCATCGGCACCAAGCAGCAAATTATGACGAATAAAACCCGTATCCACATGACCACTTAACTCTAGACGCAGTGAATTGTCCTCAGAGGCGTAGTCACGATATCTGTGCTGCCTAGTCAGCGTGCGACCATCATCAAATAGCGATTGCCGCCCCTTTGCTAACTCGGCATCAGACGAATACCCCTTCAAGCTAGAGTCTCGGTAGTTATAGCCAGCAGTTAATGACCAATCATCATTTAATTCATAGTCATAGGTCAGCTGATGTCCTGTGGCATTCACCTCCGTTGCGCCATCATTAGGCTCACCTAAATAACGCGAGCGGGGTACGGTATTAATATCGTTATTGAGCACAATAATGCCGCGATCGAATAGCTGTTCCTGCTTGAGATATTCCATTTCATACAGCAAGGAAGCTTTTTCGGAAATCTGCCAACGCACAGACGGCGTAACGATTTTTTTATCGCTAAACACATAATCACGAAAACTATCGTGTTCCTGCCAAGCGCCATTAATCCGAAATGCCAAGTTATCGGTTAAACCTGAGGTCACATCACCTTCTAACCGATATTGGTCGAAACTCCCAGCCGATGCTTTTAAATAACCACTGGTTTCATATTGGGGTTTCTTAGTGACGATATTAACTGTGCCACCGGGTTCCGAGCGGCCATAAAGTGCCGAACCTGGGCCTTTTAAAATCTCGACATAGGCAACGTTTGATAAATCTCTATGACCACTGAAACCTCGGCCACCATTAAAGCCATTGATTAAATACCCCGATGGCATGTTTTCGTTGCCCGGAAAGCCGCGTAGGGAAAAACTATCCCATAAACCACCGCCATTGTTTTGCCGCGCCACACTCGCGGAATAGTCCAGTACATCTTGAAACCGCGTCAGCCCCGCGTCTTTTATCAATTGCTCGTCTAACACACTGATCGCTTGGGGAAGTTCAGTTGAGGACACATTGCCACGATAGGCTTGGCGATAGTGGATACTTAAACGTTCAATATCAGTGTCAAGCACTGCGTCACTCACAGTATCAATAGCTTGTGAACTCGATTGACTGCTTTCTGCGGCCAACAGCATTGAAATAGGATTGAGCACAAACAAGGCACCCAGCAACAGCGCAGTGCGCTTAGGGACATAAAAAGAAGTCATTTTCACTCCGAAAATAAACAGCATCGGCGCCTTAGCTAAGCCAAGGCGCTCAAAGTTAATTAAGATAAATTGAATAAACAGTAACTTATGCTGTTATGGGCGGAGCACGACTATTGAAGAAACGACTAAAAGGTCGCTTAAAGGAAACGGCCTGAAACTCAACCGAGATATAACCCTGCTGAGCGAGTTGAAAATGAAAGGGTGTACTGGTTAGCGCATGTTGCAACTGGTGCTGATGTAAGCACAGCGAACAATTGGCCTTAGAGTCTTCACTAGCATGGGAAACACTGTGAACAGCAATGGCAACAGACAATAGCACCAATATGGCAGCAAGCCATATCGCTAGGGTGCGTCTTGTTTGTATCACACTATTCAAACCCTACTTCCTCAGATAATTTGGCAGGCGATTGTATGTTAAGCACTACTAAAGTTGCAAACCGATTTACCTAAGCCGTAGGGCTTAAATGTTACAAGAGGTAACTGATCTAATGAGTCATTAGCTATGCCGTCCATAGACTATTTGCAGCCAGCTACTTTACATAACCCTTTAACACATCATCAATCATGATATTAAGGGATGTTATGCCCGCACCTGTAATATACCAAGCCTCTGGATCCACAAAAATAACATTCCCCGTCTTCCAAGCATTGGTCTCACGCAAGAGAGAGTTATCTATGGACTGTTTATCCAATACTGGGCTTCGCTCCATCACTGCGGTTCTGTCTACCACATAAATGATGTCGGGATTGTTTTCAAGAATAAACTCGCTTGATACAGGTTGACCGTGCAATCCCATCTGCTCTGACAAGCTAGCGGGTTTAACCCCTAGCGCACTGTAAATAAACCCATACCGAGAACGAATACCTAAAAATCGAAAAGCGCCGTTATTATATAGCACCACCAAGGCTTTTTCAGGCCTGTCCTTAATCACCATTCTGGCGGCTTGGATCTTACTTTCCAGTTCATCCACTTTATGTTTTGCCAAGGTTTGCTTATCGAATAATTTACCCAGCATCAATAAGTGTTTTGTGACTATATCAAAGTAATCGCTGTTGCTGTCTTGGTAATCAATATCCAAATGAATGGTTGGTGCCAAATTGGAAAGCGCTTGATAATGACTAGCTTGAACGGATGACATCAGCACCAAATCGGGTTTAAGTGCATAAATACGTTCCATATTGGGTTGAACGATAGCGCCTAAATCAACGATATCACTATTGTTGCTGTAGTCTTTCAGGTAGTAAGGAACAAAATCCTTTGGCATACCGACAATCGGAACACCCAACTGTTCGAGATAGTCGACTTCATTCATATCTAGGGCCGCAACGCGTACTGGCCGTTTTGTAATAACAGTAGTGCCCAACTTATGCTCTACCTCTATCGGGGCAAACTCCAACTCAACCGTTGAAGCACTCGTATCCGATGATGCAGGCTGTAATGACTCGGTTTTATTGTCGCAGGCCAGCAAAAAAGCCGAGCTAAATAACAGAATCGCTACCACTTTAGTCCCACTTCTACATTTCGACGTCACTTGTATTCTCCTTGTAAGTTGAAGTTGAAATAGTTACATACTGTTCCTTGGTTCGTTTTCAGCACCTCAAGATCCAGTTCGTACAGTGCTTTTAACCTTTGTGCTGTGACGACCTCTTCAACGGGTCCAGCGCAGTGCACAACGCCTTGCTTCATACCGACAATATAGTCGGAGTAGTTAGCCGCAAAATTGATATCGTGAACCACTAACACGACCGTTCGTTTGTAATCGTCACACAGATGGCGAAGTGCCCGCATGATGCTAACGGCGTGTTTCATATCCAGATTGTTGAGCGGTTCATCTAACAATAAATAATCCGTTTGCTGCGCAATCGCCATTGCCAGAAAAGCCATTTGGCGTTGTCCGCCGCTAAGTTCATCAATAAATACATTGGCTAATGACTGTAAAGCTAAAAACGACAGCGCTTCATCAATGGCGCGATGATCTTCCTTTGTGAGTGCCCCTTGGCTATAGGGAAAACGACCAAATGCCACTAACTCCCTGACCGTTAGGCGTAAATTGAGGCTGTTAAACTGACGCATGGTTGCCACTTGCTTGGCATAATCCTTCAAGGGAATATTGTGGATAGCAGTACCTTTGAGTAATACCTCGCCCTGCTGGATATTCAGTAACCGACCAATCGACATCAGTAAGGTACTTTTGCCGGCACCGTTGGGGCCGATAAGAGAAGTCATTTGATGTTCGGGAAATTGTGCAGTGACATTTTTTAGCACAGGTTTCGCGCCATAAGACTGATATAAGTTATTGACGGTTATCACACTGCGCTCCGAGGTTTAAGAATTAATACAAAGAAATAGGCACCACAAAATAGATTAATTAGCAGCCCAACACTGGTTTGATAATTAAACAGATGCTCAACAAGCATTTGCGCGATCAGAAAAACCGAGATAGCAACAGCGCATCCTGTTATCAAGGTAAATGAGTGCAACGGATGCCTTGCCAGTGCATAGGCCATATTCGCGACAAATATCCCCATAAAAGCAGTCGGCCCCACTAAACTGGTTGATATTGCGACCAATACCGCGATAAGACCCAATAGCAGGCGCACCACTTTTTGATAATCAATACCAAGAGAGATAGCTTGCTCCCGCCCCATCAGTAATACATCAAGCACTGCACGCACTCTCCAAGCGGCAATACACACGGCACTGACAAGCACCAGAGAGATAAGCAATTGCTCTGGTTGAGCGCGGTTGAACGACGCTAGGCTATAGCTCTGGAAAATAGAAAACTCACCGGGACTGATAGAATATTGGATTAACTGAGTAAAACTGCCTAACACCACAGTGAGCACTAAGCCCACAAGCAGTAGGAAGAACACATCATGTCGATCTCCACTAAATAGCCAACGGTGAATCGCCATTGAGTAAAGCAGCATCACCACGACTGAGACAAAGAAATTGCTGTTAGCGGTGATCAGAATACTGCTGCCCGCCCCTAAGATAAGGATCAACAGTGCCTGCAAAATCAGGTAAACCCCTTCATACCCCATGATAGATGGCGTTAAAATGCGATTTCCGGCTAAGGTCTGAAACAATATCGAAGAAAACGCAATACAGACACCACCAAGGCAAATAGTGCCCAAACGCACCAATCGATTCGGTATGACATAGTCAAAATCAAAGCCTGAGCCCATCAATAAAAATGTGACTGCCAACATAATAGGCAGCCCCCAGCTCAAAAAACGCCATGCACTGTCTTTCATTTGATTTTCCAAACGATAACTAAAAATATGAGTCCACCTAAACAGCTTGCCGTTAGACCTATAGGAATTTCAAAGGGATACAAAACAAGCCGACCAAGCAAGTCACAGATAATCAGTAGCGTTGCGCCAGCAAAGGCGATAATAGGCAAGGTGCGTTTTAAATTATCGCCGTAACGCATAGCGACAAGATTAGGAATAATCAAACCAATAAATGGAATGCTCCCGACTGTGATAACTGTGGTCGCTATAGTCAGGGAAACCAGCACTAACCCTAAGATAACTAGGTTGAAATAACTCAGGCCTAGTGTGGTAGCCAAGCCTTCGCCCATTCCCACTATGGTAAAGCGCTGTGCATAAAGGTAGGTCAGTATGACCACGGGAAGGATCAGATAGATGATTTCGTAGTTGCCCTGCACGATTTTTGAAAAATCACCCAGCATCCATCCCTGCATACTCTGCATCATATTGTTTTGATAAGCATAAAGTTCCGCTATCGCACTGAGTACACTGCCAAACATAATCCCAATAATTGGAATGAGCACCGGACTCTTATACCGAATACCACGAATAATCAGAATAAAGGCTAAGCTCAAAAGCAAGCAAAAAACCAAAGCCCCCAACATTCTGGCGGTGACACCCATACTCGGGGCATGAATGATTGAAATTAATATGCCTAGTTTGGCGGCATCAAGCCCGCCACAAGTAGCAGGTTCAACAAACTTGTTTTGCACAATCTGCTGTAATATCACGCCACAGACAGCGAGCCCTACACCTGAGCAAATCAAGGCAAAGAGCCGCGGCAGACGACTCGCAGATAACACCAACCAGACATCATCCGAGAACGTCAGCATCTGCGTCACAGAGGCATACTTTGCGCCTAGCAGCAATGAGGCAAAACAAAGCACAAAAAAGCACGTCAGTGCATAAACCACCTTCACAAACTGTTACTTCCTATACGCAATAAATCTTGTACTAATCTGCAGCCGCTATGAGGTTTTCATATCGACGCGCTATGTTTGAGCCTTATCAGATCCCCCTGCCTTTTGGGCATGGGTAACGGCAATACCCGCTAACACTAAGTCACGTTTTCGCTCCCACCATCTGCGTGCGCCCACCTTCATGATGTCTACCATCGCATTTATCTGCTCAGCTTTATCAGGGAGCTTGGTGGCTTCATCTTCCCAAATTGCGATAATTCGCTCTTTACGTGTCCGACCATCGGCTTCTGGTTTAGTGGTTGACCACCATCCCAAAAAGCACTCCCCCACCATGTCAACTAAGATATCAACGGCAAGCACAGCCTCATCGAGGGAGAAGCCTTTGCGTTGCAGCTTTTCGACCGATTCAGCAAAAGAACGTATACCCGATGACGGCGTAACACTGGCCTGATGGATAGATTCAGCGAGGCCAGGATGACGCTCATAGAGTGCCCAAATGGCATCGGTCAATATGATCAATTCACTCCGCCAATCGGTGGCCGCTGGCGCTCGCCAGTCAAGCTCATTGATAGCAAGCTCAGCGGCAATGGAAATAACATCATTCCGACCTGCTACGTGATGGTAGAGGGAAGAATGATCGACCTTTAAATGCGCCGCTATAGCTGGGATAGTCGCTTGATCAACCCCAATCTCCAACGCAGCTCTGGCGATAGCCTCACGGGAAATACGGCTAGGTCTGCCACGCTGGCGTTTTTGAGTGGGTTGATCCGGTACTTGTGTCATATCGATAAGGTTTCCAAGGCAAAAAAGCCATTCTAACCGCTCTTGCTACCCGCTGCATGGCAATAGCCAATACCGCGGGTAGAAGCTAGCCGCTAAAACTTCGCCCTAACGCCTACTCCTATTTCTCGAGGTTCAAGTAAATATGCATCCACGCCTCCGGTACTTCTGTCAGCCATTTTTGCCACGGGTGCACGTTCATCCAGCAAATTGCGTGCATAAACAAAGGCTTCAAAATATTGGTTGATTTGATAGGAAGAATTCAGGTTTACCGTAGTGTAAGATCCCACTCTTAACTCTGGCTCATTGGTATCCGTTGAAAAGTATCCATCCGTATGACGCACATCACCGCTCACTTTGATAGTGTCTGTGATTGAATAGTCAAACCCTATATTGAACATATATCCCGGCGCTTTACTAAACTTGTTGCCGACAAACTCCTCGCCACGGTAGTCATTAAATTCACTTATCTCAGTTTCAAGTAAACCCAGCCCACCATATAAGCTAAAACTATCGGCAACTTTAAAGTTCCAATCTAATTCAATCCCATAGCTTTGCGCTTCATCGGCATTAATAATGACAGAACCAAAGGGACGTCCATCGAGGTAGTCAGTAACTGAACGTTGTGAATCCTTAAAGCGGGTGTAGAAGAGATTGCTATTTATGATTAAGCGTTGTTCAAGCAGATCGATACGGGTAAAAAGTTCATAGTTCCATGCCGATTCGGCATCGAATGTATAATATTCGCCGCCGCGGAAGTTAATACCTGTGCCCCCTGGAATGTTACCTTCACTGATCATCGCGCCGACCAAGACGTTATCTGTCAGATCATAGGACAGGGCAACCTTAGGTAATAACGCCGTAAACGTTTCTTCATATTGATGGCGCACACCTGGGATGTAGCTGGCAATACCATCGTGGCTAATTTCATCAGACTGATAACGAAGAGCGCTGGTGAATGCCCACTTAGGTGAGAAGCGCCATATGACTTCACCGTAGGGGGCAAAACTGGTATGTCTCAGGTCGGCGTCGGCATTACCAAATACGTTATTCAGCTTGTTATTCGTTTTATCATCCCAGTAGAAGACACCGGCAACCCCACTAAACTCTGAACTTTTGTCACCAAAGTTCAGCCTTATATCATTCGAAAAGTTTTCATTATCTCGTTTTGCAATCCCTTGATAAGGTGCTGCGAAGCGATAATCAAACTGCCCTTCTGAATACTGCAGTTGGTTATGCAGCTTCATCCCATTGTCGAACACATATTCAAGATCAAAAATCCCGACATGATTGCTGACTTCTTGATTATCCTGAAAAATTGAACGATTTTCTAAGTCATCATAGGGTTCTGATACCACCTCGTTTCTGGGACGTTTAGCCTCAGTGGAGGAATAAGTCAGCATGGCGGAAAAGTTGCTGTATTTTTCGGGTTCCCATAGCAACTTCGCCCGTAGATTTTGGTTTTTAAACTCAAAATCTAAATCATGGGCAGTAAACTCTGGGTTAACGTAATCAACAAAGGTATCTCTAGCGCTGTAATCTGCGCTAATTCTTGCGGCAAAGTCATTACTGAGCGCACCGGACGCCATAACCGAAAAACGCTGCTTATTCCGACTGCCATAAAGTGCTTGTGCTGCAAATTCTGGCGTATAAGTGGGGTTATGGGTATGGATCACTACAGCGCCAGCAATACTGTTGGCTCCTTGACTGGTCGTTTGCGGACCACGGTAGACTTCAATAGACGACACATCCCACACGCCTGCGGCGCCTAAATCCAGTTCTGCGGGGCTCAGATATTTACCATCAACACTGATAGTTGCCCCAGGCACAGGCTTAGATAAGTAGGCATTACCCGCAGCAACAGGCCCTTTAGTATCCGTTCCGCGGATAATGGGCGCATCGGTATTTCCGGCATAAATTAAGTTTGGCGTACCGCCGAGAATTTCAGAAATTGTTGATTGGTCGGCATTTTTCCTCAACTGTTCTTCAGTGATCACTGTCACTGAGCTCGCCGTTTCCTTCAGCGTCCGCTCGATTTTCTGACCGTAAACTGTGATGACTTCAATATTTCCCGCTGCATCTTGTTGCTTGGATTGCTTATCTGGAGCAGTTCCACTGTCAGCAATAGTTGAGCCTGAAATAGCGCTAAGCCCCAGCGCAAGAGAACCGATAACCCACTTTGATTGTGGGTAAAACTTACCAAATCGGGGCATGTGTAATAACTCCTTATACGAAAGATTTGTTGCCAATGAGAATAGTTATCAATTATATTATCGCCGTTCAAAACATTTATCAACACCGTGTTGATAAATAAAAATGACCGCTTAATATGGTCGCCATCTTATGGCGGTTCAATTTTTATGAAACAAGGAATTTGGCTCGTGGATGTTCATTTGCCCATAAACTCTGGCACTCAGACTATTTTTTACTCTGCAATATCAAGACTTCATCGCTTCATTGGCCTTGTGTTAATCACACTTTCCAGACCGAAGCCCAGCCTGTTCCACTTCGATTTTTTAGGTGAACATTAAAATGCAGCGACTTTTCAGTCCCACTTCAACATTAGCCTTCGCCCTACGTCCGGCGATTCCCGCACTCACTTTCGGAATGCTGCTAGCGGCAGGTGCTGGCGTGACGACACTAGGTGCACTCTGGTGCATGATTCAACTTATTGCAGGCCATCATTCGCTATGGTTAGCGGGGGCGCTCATATTTGGGGTCGTGTCAGCGTTGCTATCAGCTGGCGCATCTTGGGTTAACCACAATGCTGAGGCGCAATTTTCTGGAAGATTAAGGCGTCATGTTGCAGCGCATCTTGTCAGGCTGCCACCAAGTACCTTGGCAAAATATAAGGGCGAAAAGTTAAAGCGATTAATGGTCGATGACATAGCGTCATTGCATCATATGATCGCGCATTTACCCTCTGAGCTAGCGACCTTTATCATTGTCCCTGCCATCACTATCGGTTTGCTCATCTTAAGTGCGGGCTTAGTGGCATTACTTGCCCTTATCCCAGGTCTAGTCGCCGCACTTTTCTATTTGGTGGTGATCCCAAGGCTTGCTGCAAAACAGGGGGAAGCACGAGTCAATGTGATGGGAAATATCACTGCAGCAGTAGATGACTACGCCCGTGGTGCGCCTGTATTTCGCATTTATGGCGCACAAACTGGTGCTATGGCCGATTACCAAAAGGCAACGACACATTTTATTGGGGATATTCTTGAGCGGGTAAGCAAGGTATCAACTTCAGTCGCCGTGGCCACGTCACTACTGCAGGCAGTTTGTACTTTTGCCATTGTCTATGCCATCGGGTATGAATGGCCCCCAGAAAACCTTGCTGCAGCCTTGTTCTTCAGTCTGGCCATAGTCACGCCAGCCCTAAAGCTCGGGCATGGGCTTGATTATCTTGCCACGGGCCGCGCTGCCGCTCAGCGGCTAACGGATTTTCTTAAGCAGTCGAGAGTCCCTGTTGGTAGCGGCAATATTGAGCTTAATACACCTATGCCGCTCACCCTCACGAATGTTGTGCCTTCACTGTCTACAAGCAATCAATCTGTGCCCATTAACTATCAATTTAGATCTGACAGAGTGACGGCAGTTACAGGGATCAGTGGTGTTGGCAAATCCACATTACTGCGCTTATTAGCTGGCATGGAGCAGCTAAATGCCGGAGATATTCGACTCGCTGGTATGGCACTCAAAGAGATGGATGAAGCCTCGATTAATCGCGCGATCATGCTATTACCACAAAGTGCTGGACTACTGGCGACCCCCATCGCCGACAATCTCGCGCTCACCGCACCTTGTGCCACGGATGACGATTACTTAGCAGCATTACACTGTGCGCAATTGGATAAACCCTTAAATACTCATGCAAGCACACTGTCTGGCGGTGAAATACAACGCGTTAATCTTGCCCGTGTGTTTCTTTCACCCGCTAGGGTGATATTGCTTGATGAACCCACATCGGCCCTAGACAGCGAAACGGCGTTTAACGTGTTCACAGCACTACGCCATCACGCAAAAACAAACCACAAAACCATTGTGATGGTCACCCATGACTTAACGCTTGCCGAGCTGGCGGATGACAAGCTCGCACTCAAGCATCACAGGGAAGGAGAAGGCCAATGATAAATCGTCCCCAAGATTACGCAGCCATAAAGCACTTAATACCTGTTGCCTGCGGTTGGGCTGTGGCGGCCATATTGGAAGCGGCATGCTACATTCAACTGGCTTTAGCCATTACTCAGCAGCAATCACCACAAAAAGTGCTATCCATTGCCGCGATAACCATACTCACCACAATACTGGCTTCGCGTTCAGGTTTTTGGGCTGGCGCAAGGCTAGCTAATGCGCTCTACAGTGCATTAGGCACGACCATGCAACAAGCTAAACTATCTTGGTTTACACCGAGTGTCAGGACACTACTCATAGAAACTGTCTCCCGGAGCATTCCTGGCTTTATGAGTATTCCGGCACATCAATTTCAGGTATTTATTCATGCACCGCTTATTCCGCTCTGCATTACCTTTGGCATAGGATTGATCGGTGGCATGCCACTGGTACTGATGTTGGCTAGCTTGTTACTCGTGTCATTTGTGATTCAGAGTATGGCGCAACGAGCCCTTGCCCGCGCAGATATGGACCGAAACAACACTGAATTGGCAGCAGATCAGTCAACCCTTGAACTGATCGACCACTTAGAGTTACTGCGCACAGCAGCAGGATATAGCGGCGCAACAACACGATTGGAGCAAAACTGGCAAACACAAGAAATCGCACTGGAACGAACTAATCGCGCCGCTGCCATAGCAACATTACTGTCGGCTATCGCCAGTTTTTTACCTATTGCAGGCATGGCATTCTATCTGGTGCTATCCGGTATAAACAATACGACAATGCTGCTCGCTGTCTTGATGTTGACCATGCGCGCGGCGGCGCCACTTGAAACTCTCGCCGTGGCGGCAATAAGCATTAATGATCAGTTAGCGGCTATTAAACACTATCGACAAGCGACTCATGCGCCAATGCTCAAAGATCCAAGCCAAGTGCAACAAAAGACACCGAACAATCATACAATCGAATTGAATAACGTAACATTTCCCCCTGCGGTGCAAAATATCAATACCACTATCGAGCCAGGTGAACGCGTGCTGATTTGTGGCCCGAGCGGTTCAGGTAAAACCAGCTTACTTAAGTTATTGATGCGCTTTGATGATCCCACCCTAGGCCTGATCACTTTGGGCAAAGTGCCACTCACGTCAATCCCCGCTGTTGAACTTGCCCGCTTTTTCGCCTATGTGCCGCAGGATCCACTCATCTTTACAGGCACCATTGCCAGTAACATTCGTATTGGTAACCCTGATGCCGACGATCAAGCCGTAGATAAAGCGGCACGCCAAGTGGCACTGGATGAAGTATTAGACAGATCAGAACTGGGCATTTACCAAGAAGTCGGCTTGCAAGGCGCAGGGTTATCGGGAGGAGAACGCCAAAGGCTTGCCTTAGCACGCGCGCTTATCAAAAATGCGCCGATTCTGATAATGGATGAGGCCACCTCGGCATTGGATGAAGAGACAGAAAAGCGCGTAGTCAAGGCTATTTGCGAACAGAGTTGTACACTGGTTTTAGTTTCGCACCGAAACCAATCACTTTGGCAGCCAACCAAGATAATAGAATTTCATCAATCACTTGCCTCAAAGTAGGATCGGCTTTCTACGCATTAAAAAACTGAATTACAGATGTCTGACACAGATTACAGTGATTAATTTGTCGTTACAGACCAACATCTCAATGAGTTATGTACTGCAGCCGAAATGACATGAATCATTTCGGCTGCAGTTATTGCTCGTGCAAAGAAGATGAGCATTGCTGTAGAACCGACCAAGCCTTGTTGGCATAACACTCACTGAATCAAAGCATAAATACTCGAACTTCCTCTCGCTTTTGAGCTTTAAAATCCCTCAAATTATCAGCCACCCGTTAATAAACTAGTAACCATATTTTGCGACAGGGTGCCAGTTTTTATTAACATCCTCTTCAATAAACTTTTGTTTTTCTTTGATTAAATCCGCTTCAACTAACCCTATCGCTTGATGGGCCTTTTCCTTAGTACTGATATCTGGATAGCTAACTTGAGTCACGTTAAGTTGCTTCAATATTCCAGCGAGCAGATGACGTGCTTCGTTCGCTTGTTCGATGGCTTTATCTAAAAGCTGCTTACCTTCTTGTGGATTATGTGCATATAAACCATGTGAAGACATGGCAAAGTCCCAGCGCCACTGACTGTGTCGTATCGCCATAATGGGCTCATTCATATTCTCCCATTTAGCACCTGCATCCCATGCCGCTTTAGCTTCATAGTGGGCTTTGACGAGCAGAGCTTCAACTTCGCGGGCTTTGGTCTCAATCGTTAATTTATTGGCCGCGAGCTTGGTTTCAATTTTGGTTTTACTGCTATGGCAGCCACTGCAACTGTTATCAAAATGCGGTAAGGCTTTATCAACTTTATGACTAGTAAATTCAACACCTTTTGCATCCTGCTGGGTTGGCATATGACAGGTAATGCAAGTGACACCGACTTCGGCATGTTTACTGCGACTCCAGTGTTCAAACTCAGGATGACGTGCTTTGAGTATGGGCGTTTTCGAAAGAGGATGGATCCATTCGAAGAAGCGGCGAGTGTCATAATATTTTTCAATATCGTCGGCTGTGCTGCCAAAAATCCAGGGAATATTTACAACATTACTTTTTTCCGGACGGAAATAGTAAGTGACATGACATTGACCACATACCTGCGCACCTTGCATATCGGTATCTTGTTTATCGAATGGCAGGTGAATTTTAGCCATAGCCTCTTGGGCATGGGGGCGAGGTAAAGTTAACTTATTAGTGCCAGATTCATGGCAATCGCTGCAATACACTACGCTTTGGATCTCTTTGCCCAGATCGGTAAAGTTTTTAGCGGAGTATCCTTCAAATCCTAGTTGTTCAATCAATCTAGGGGCATCCGGTGTCTTGCAGGTCCAACAACTAGCGGATAATCCTTTCTCTCCTGCCTTAGGGGGGACACCTGTACGTAAAGTATGCGTCACATCAGCAACGGCAAAATGATGCCCACGTGGGCTATGGTACTCTTTGGCATAGGAAGATCCTGCCCAGAGTATGATGCTGGCGGGATAATTGGCGAGCATATCCTCACGCTCGACCTGTTCAGATGTCGCTTGCCAAGATTGATATTGGTTAGGGTATTTTTGTTGATTGCTAGTATCGGAAGCCGCTACAGATGTACATATAGTTATGACGAGCAAGCAAATCATTTTTAGCAATGTAACTGTTTTTAAATAAATTTTCACTTTGTATCCTTTTGTCCTAACATCAATATTAACCTGGGCGCCCATCGATACGGGGGCGAGAGAGTATCGGCAAGTAGTGCCATACAAACAGTGCAAATGCGATAAACCAGCAACTGCCAGCCAACCATAACCAGACTTGGGTGTGGGCCGGAAACCAGATGGGCATTAGCGCCCTGAGCAGTGCCGCTAACGGTAGGCAAATAAATGCCAAGATCATCTTAGGGCCCTCATAAATATTTCGACTTGTGTGCCCGAGTGACACTCTGGAAATCATCGAAAGACACAGGGTAGCCATACAACCAATAGCAAATAGGTGAAGCAGACTGCGATAGGCATATTCATTATCGAGATACCAACTCATGGCTAACAGGCTGAGTGGCAACATTAAATAGGCAAGATGCAAGGACCACAGCATAGGTTCTTTCAGTGTTTTATGGGGTAACCAGCGTGCAAATCGGACCAGCTGCAAGAGCCCCGCAATGAGCAGTAAGCCTCGCTCGACTTCCAGAGGTATAAGGTGGATGAGTGATTGAATGACGAGCAAGATCATCGTCAGGATCAGCGGGTATTCAATCCAAGTTAAGGGATCTGCTTTAGTGGCCTTAATGCGCATCGCGGTAAAGAATGGAATCACACGCCCACCGACTATGGTGATAAGTAAGGCTAACCACCATAACATCGCCTGCCAGATCTGGTTGGCAAGAATAAAGTCGCGTTCAAATAAAGCGTAATAGCTGACATTGTTAATCACGAGTGCGGCAAACAACATGAGCGGAAAACCAATATTGCGCCATTGCTTCACCTTATAAATGCAGCGCCATAGGGTAAGGCTTGCCATACCAAGGAACAATGAATCAAACAAGGCGGGCAAAATGAGCGGAACTTGCATTGGGAGTAAGAGTAATAATCGTGCCAGTAACCAGCAGCTAAAGGTCAATGCGAGTGGCCATCCCTTTAATGTGGGTTGGTTGGTCCAATTTTGAACGGCAGTCAGCAAAAATCCACACACAATTGCCATAGCGAAACCGAACAGCATTTCATGTGGATGCCACCATAGCGGCAGTATCTTGCTCCAAAAGGATGAAGGGAAAAAGCTATATTGGGGAGTAAACCAAGTTAATAGCCACAAAGGGATATATAGCGCAGCTAATATTGCTCCCCCAAGGAAAAAAGGTCTAAAGCCTAAGCGCCATAACGCGTGAGTACGTTCGGTTTGTGTAGGATCATCAATATTTAGCATAGTTGTTAGCCGAGTTGCAGAACGATGATGAACACACTTAAGATGCATTCAATATAGCCCTTATATTGTACTGTTATGACCTTCAATTCAAACTAAATCTTAGATTTTGGAACTAAGATCCCAAAGATGAACAAAAAATAAAGTGTCGTGGAATACTCATTTCTGACAGCTAATAGGCTTGATCAATGTACTGCGGGTTCATGACGGACAAAGGTTCGATGCAAACTTTTACACAGGTAACGGCACAAACAGTCACACATTGGTAAATTTTAGATGGGAGAAATACCGTTTTGATTTAAATAACCGTGGCTTTATTGGCCTATCTTATTTCGAACACAGCCAAGACTTTGATAGCACAGGCAGCTCGATTTATAACGGCGATGACAGTTGCAGAGGATTATGCGGTAACTCGCTTTAGCGTCGATTATCAGGCTAAAAACTGACGGATTAGTGACTTAGCCAACAACCTATTTGATGAACAAGCATTGACAGTAAATAGCCTACAAGCCGCAGTTATGTTGGAGGGTTACGACAGAAAAATGGAAATAGTACCAGCAATTGGTAGCGTTAAAAAATGGCGAGTTATTCAATCCAAGCAAAATCATTTTTTATGCTTTATTCAACACAAAATAAAACGGCTCGCATATTTCTATGCAAGCCGTTGTTTTATTTGGCAGGGGTGGCAGGACTCGAACCCGCAACCATCGGTTTTGGAGATAGTAATTTAAAATATAAAAATCAATAAGATAAGATTTTTTTTAGAAAGTTAAACTCGAAAAAACATCTAATAAGCACATGATTCTTGATGTTTTACATTATAAATTTCTAACTATTTTAATCACAGAAAAGGATATCTATTCGCACTCACTTAGCTATCACACTCTTATAGGATTAGACGACTAACCTCAATATGCTCTTCCTCTAACTCGTTTTTGGACATTTCCGAGTTAAAGCCTTAACTCTAACTCGTCTGTTTCGGATAAAAAATTCTATGGTTAACGCTCAAAGCAGCTGCGCGGTACGCGTCGGCTACCTTTGTTTGTTAGCTTATACATGTTGAAAGCCAGATATTATACCTTTATCAGTTCTTATAAACTGTTGAATCATCGGCTGATAAGGTGCAAGTGGTACACTTTCTAAAGCGAGGTTAGAAAGCTTAGTAGAAATATTTTGGGCATATTTTAAACAATCGTATTCCCCATAATCATCTAAGGCAGCCTTTGCTATCAATTCTAGTGCATTAACATATTTAACAAAATCATCTCTCTTGCTACGTTGTTTATAAAGACCATCTGGATTGCTAGGAATTGGAAATCTTACTGATTGAGCTTGTTTGGAATCAGGTAGTAGAATAATCTCTTGAATACAATAGAGCCGATGGTTTGCAATGTTGATAGGTGCTGAGTGCATAACCAAATCTCGATAAGCACCTAACTCTTTCAACCAGCCACCATCATCCATACACTCTTTAAGATGCTTCTCAAAAGAGCTTAGCTCAGTATCATTCTTAAGTAATTTATATAATCCCCCAGCTGTTGTAACATTTTGACCTACTTCCCTTAGTGCCCCTCCCCTAGAAAAATAGTAAACAAACTCCGATAAGTAATCGCGCAAGATGCAAGCATCAAACAGGAATGAATGAAATTTCTGATATACAATGTCAGTGAAACCATCTTGAAAACGCTGGCCATGTTTGGGTTTTGACTTAATATTTAAAGCATTCAACTGGTCACGATACGACAGCGACAAATCTTTTAGCCTTAAGTTTAATGATGTAAGCTGGTAAGAAATTCTATTGGATAAGTCGTAGCACACCCCATCTTTGTGCTTATATGAAGCATTACCGATCTGTGACCACAACTGTGTTGCATCCCAGTTTGACCAAATTTTCTGTTGAGCAGAGTAGGCTCTCCATTGAGTAGGTGACTCTCCTGTTGCCTCAGTTTCATGTGTGATAAATTCGATGCCGACAATTTCAATCCCGAGACTTTCAATCTCAGTATATATTTTCCCATAAGTCGGAATTTTTATTCCATAGCATTTACCACATAAAGTATTTGGCCAAAGTCTAACCATATTTGATTGGGGTTCATTGATCGCTAATAGACCTCCATGCAAGTGAACTTCACGTCCACAGATTGGCCAGTTTTCCATCACGACTCCTCCTTAAGCTAACGTCTTAGTATTTATGCGCTGCGCTGTTTATCTCATTAGATCAGTAAAAACGCACATTATTAACTATCTGTATTGCAAAGAAATTATCAGCTTTCTATCAAATACGCCACCCTGAAAAACGCGCATGCGCGTTTTCCAAACCTATTAACTAATTTGGTAAAAATATATATCAATGATTTTAATAGAATTTGTTAATTTAAGGCAGGAAAAACACGCAAACGAATAAGCTTGGAAACACTCAAAACCCATTCGATTTTAATACGACTGTATGCCTATCCAGTTTTGAACAGTCAAATAATCAGATAAAACACTAAAAGCAGGGTTTATAGATGAGATTTTGTAGGGCAACTCATTCGTCAATTTGCAATTGAGTAAAAGTGTTCTAGCAAACTTTGGGGCAAGAACAGTTGCACAAAATTGTTTACAGGGTTGCTCTACCCAGATAACTGCGATGAACCTTAATTATAAATAGTCATCGTTGAGTTAGCAAAAAAATAATTTTATAAGGATAGCAATACATGCGTTATCTATTGTGGGCACATAAAGTTAGTCGAGAAATTTCAACCAATTCAGCCTACTTTGAGCGGCAATAGGCATCGCCGAATTTTCACTGCTCATTTTTATCTGTTCCGCTAATTGCTGCTTTAAGCTTTCATCAACGGGGGCCGATTGTTTCACCAGCGCGATTCCATAATCGATCTGCGATCGACTGAGCGTATTCCACCCGTATATTTTACTGTTGCGTTCGAAGTTTTGATCCCAATCATCCAATAAATTGGTGTAGCCAAACGTAACCTGATACATGATGTAAGCATCCAATAGCACGAATGACGGAACCCTAGGCATTAATGAATACAGTCGGTTGATACGCTCAAGGTTGTCTGGTGAAAGGGGCAGACAAAGCGTCGCCTTAATCACGTCAGCAATAGCTTTTTGGCACTGAGGATTGTCCTCAATTCCATTCGCCAAGTCTCTGTTTGACATGCGATCGAAAGAGGCAGCTATTGATTCCAGTAGGCGCGCATTATCAGGTAAGGAAGGGCTTTTGCTATATTCCACAGCAAAAGTTTCGATACTCAGCTCTATCCACTCTAAATTGTAACTTAAAGAAGGGTTTTCCATTTGGGTGAATTTGAGTTTTTCCACACACAAATCTCGAGTGAAAGGCCAATAACTAAAATCTATTTCTTGACTCATACTTAGGATCCTAATTGTACCCTTCTTGATTGGGAGTCTTGAGGGAAGTGCATGTCAACGTTGAACTCAACTTGTTGAGTCACTTTCTAAACCGAATCAAAATCAATGCTAAAATCACCGTTTGACTGGAGAGTGAATATGGCTCTATTCCAAGTATTATGCCCATGCTCGGTAGTAATTTGATGAAGTTCTTCAAAAGCTTTATAGGCATCATAGCTAACTACAAAGTCATGCTCACTATCTGAGTCATCTTTTTTGTACACGCACTCAAATTCACCCGCGTCTTCTTCTCGATAAAATACAACAATGGCACTACTCCATTGATCATCTATCGCATCAACGATGTCTTGAGCGATAGTAAGGTAGAGATCATCTACGGTCATTTTTGTTCAATTCTCTGGTCGATTATAAAAGAATTTTACTTTGCTTTTGCCATTAGTCCAATATCTGACTGCGAAAGCATCAGGTCGATTACTGTCTCTACCATAGAGGGGCAAGATATCGACTTTTACGTCTTTAGGAGGGACGGCTTTTAAAGCGTTTCGCCATTCATTCTCCATTTTTACCCAGGCGCTGCGGTTGAGGTTGGAATCCATTGGGAGATAGTTGATCTGTTCTCCCGCGCCTGAGAAGGTCGATGCAACCAAGTGACCGCCATCATCACGGGGAAGAGCGTCTTTGATGCCGCCTGTTTTACTGGATTTTGATTGTTGATAGGTGCTTCTATCTCTTGTTTTAAGCTCCAATTTACCACTGACTCGATTAACACGACCATTAGCATCTGTCTTATACGTATGATCACCAACTTTGTAGCTTTGGTTTGATTCAAGCTTCGTATTGAGCTGTTTATTCCAACTGCCTTTTTGGCCTGGCGCGAGTGTAACTACATTACCCGAATCTTTTACACTCGTTGGCGCCACCTCTTGCTTAATCTGACGTTGGCTATCAACTTCTATCGTAGAGTGCTTACCTGCCATAAAGCTTTTCTGCAAGACGAGAGCTTCACTTGGATGTGAATGAATGGCTTGCATTATCGCCTGGCCTGATTGATCGGAGACAGGATGGTTATCATCAGCCAAACTCAATGTCATGCCACTGGAGTCTATCAATACTGATGGACTGCTTGCGCTCAACTGTTGGGGCACAACTCGAAAGTCAAACAGCCCAGTTGCATTGAGCCTCTCATGGATTGGTTGCTCGACATCAGGACTAAGAGAAAGACCAATGGACACCATGGTCGCGTTGAGCGTTTGGATATGCTCCCGATACTGTTGCATTTCATCTGGGTTCGAGGTCACATCGGGCTCTAACTTCGCGTAGAGATCTTGATACAAGTGCTCGAGAAGGAGTCTTTTCAAATGCGGCGGTAAACGATGCCAACCGATTAAATGTAACAGTGTCATAATACTGTTGAGATCATTCAGACTCACCTTGCTTGAGAGTGCTCGAATGAGTCTCGAAATCTCTTGCAAACGTTGTTTGTTTAAATTTTCTCCTGTACTACGGGGGTAGGTAATATAACCCATAGCTATTCAACTGTCTTATACAGTTTAGTAACTAGACCACCAACACGCTCTGAACGCTTATCTTGCGAATAAAGCGTATTGGGGTCCGTCCATGTCATCTCGTTGACCTTAACTCTTTCTTCATATCCGAACAGATCTTCGTAAACCATAAGTATAGGAATATCTGCAGATAGATACCCGTTTTCTACATCCTGCAAGGTGCTTGAAAGTGCCCCATTCCACTCGAAGGTTCCGACATTACCCAAATGTGCCTTTAGAATCTCGTGAACTATTTGACCTGTTTGGGTCACGGACACCTCATCGACATTGGTATTGATATCTATCAAGGAGGAGTCTTTCATTAACGTACTTAGAATATGTTCAATTGTGGAAGGACGTGCTATCCCATACAGTTCCATCTGCTCAATTAACTCATCCAAACGAAGTGCAGGAAATGCTACCTCCTCGCCTTCCAAGGTGATCACAAAATCCCCCCGTTCGATAGCGTCTAAGTCATGTTTCGTCAATGACGGCTCTAGCTTAGGTTTAATCCGATTATCTTGAAACAGTTCTCCTTCCCACCATCCTGATTGAGTCACTGACTCGACTTCAAACACTATTGGGGCCTGACCATTTTCACTATTGAAAGTGAACTCTAAGGTTTGCTTGATGGTTTCCGCATTTCCCATCTTTTCAGCTTCTTCCATGTGCAAAATCAGCTCAAACAACGCTTTCATCTTTGGATCGCTGATTTCATCCAACACATCAGGGCTCAAGACACTAATGTCATCATGTGCACTGTTCATCAAACATTATCTCCAATATACAAGCGCTGAAGTAAGGCCATGGTCAAACTCGGGGAAAATTTATAGTTGAGGTAGGCATATCGTAACAATCCCGCTGTCGAACGATTGGGTGGAGAGTAAGAGTTGAGTTTGCTCTCAAACTTATTAAAGCTGTACCGTTCCGGATCACTCACCATCGAGGTAATATTTTTGTCTTTTAATTGATTCTTAAATTTGATCACATCATTAGGTGACATGTTGCTCAGTCGCCCTTGTATCTTTCTGCCATTCACGCTTAGGGTCACGTTAATAGACGTTGAGCGTACTCGCTCCGCTTCCATTTTTTGCTTGTTCAATAAGTCGAGCACCGCGGCTTTGACACGGCCCATCCCAATCGCTTTCTTATTCTTTAGAGACGCATGCTGTTGGATTACAGCATACATTCGCTGAGCAACCCACTTATCAATAATGTCACGACTGATTTCTGCAGAAACCATGCTTAAATCAAAGTCTCTCGGATTGTCCTTGGCCACACTAACATGTTCTTGGGTTATGGCATTGAGCGGGACACGGATCATTTTACGCGCGAGTTCGGGGGCTATTTTTTTCGTATGTTGGAACAAGTGCCAAGCGATGGTCTCGCCAACATTGTCATTGTCAGTTGCGAGTAAAATACTCTTCACTTTCGGGCCTTCGGTGAGAATTGAGTCCAAAGCCTGTATGCCATTGTTGTTTAAACCATAGTCGGGCAACAATTGTCGTCGAGCCGTCTCTATATTGTCCTCTTGCAACCCAGATTTGGTGACAGCACCATTGGTTGGGTAGACGACATATTCTTGCCCAAGCATCCGTGACAGTACACTCACCTTGCCTTTCGCTTCGACGATAAATAGGTGTTTAGGGAACAGACGTTTACCATGTTGGTTAAGGTAAAGCCCTAGAAACTGGACAGAGTTGCTCGAACCTTTGGACGCTCGCGGATCGAATGAAACTTGGTTTAAGTGGTACAACTTAGGGCAAATTACGGCGATAAACGATTTCTTTGCTCTTGAGACCGCAACATTGAGTAAGAAGGGTTGCTTCTCAAAGAACAGTCGTGCGCTATCACAGTGTGTCTGTACGCCAGAAAATATTACGATGTCTTTTTCCGCGCCTTGTAACTTATGAATAGTATCGATCGTCGTGTCTTTGATTTCACACTCAGGAATTACGTGACCGTGTGCCTCATTGGTTTTATACAATGCATCGCGAATCGCTTTGGGCTGTTTATTGAAGGGGGTTACGATCGCAAGCATGGAAGCGAGCGCAGGCAGAGCATCTCCCTTTTTCAATAGCTCTTGCCAACTTCGATAACGGAAAACCACCATTTCAGCGATGAGGTTGGCTTCCTGATAATTAACCTTGGATTTCTTTCCTTCTCCGGCTTCCGAAGACCCAGGCGTTTCCACGTAAGCCATAGCAGGTAGATCTTCTGGGTCGACTTCTTTATCATTGCTTGGCAGGTAGAACAATTTATTGTCATAAACCATTTGATTACAATAATCGATGATTTTTTGAAAACAACGGTAATGCCCCCTCAACATAAAGCCTGCACCTTGGTAGGAGTACGTTGACGCATGCATGACCAAATGCAATAAACTCCCAGAGGTCGGTGTGAAACCAAGCTCTATCAAGCGTGTAATTTGCTTAGCGCTGTACCCTTCCTTTAACCAAGCACTGTAGTCATCATAGGCTGAGATATCTTTCTTGTTATCAATCACTGGTTCTAATTGGCTGATGTCTCCAACACTGATCAATTTTCTACACAGCGACATGGAAGGGAGACCTAAACGAATATCGGCCTGTCCTGACTCATCGGTGATCAGCAAGTCTATCCCGCCGTACACAAAAGAACGCTGTATGGCCCCTGGTGTATAGCTTTTGATCTGCAGTAACTTAGGCAGCATATGAAGGGTTGAGATGATAACAGGCGTGACCATACAGATACGCCTTAACCCTTCAATAATGTTCTCTTCTGTTTGAGCAAACAGAACTGATTTTCTCAGTGATAAGAGGTATTCCGCTTCCCAATACCTAGCCGCGATGTGAAACAATAACGGTCGATACGAGGTATCAAGAAGGTGTTCAATGTAGATATCTACCGTTACGCCGTGTAATTTCTCGACATATTCCACTTCTGAAATGGCTTCATCTCTAATACGTTCGCGATTTAAACGTGCAACAATATCCAGATAGCCTCGACTGGTTTTGTCCATTTGTAACCAAGCTGAAAACTCTTCTCTAACCGTGACGAAATATGGCAAGGAATAATAAGTCTCAGAGATTGGGAACAAAGCTTTAGGCTCAAAATGTCCTGCTCTAATTTGAGCCACGCAGTGCTTCGCCACAGCAAGCATCTCTGTACTTTTCTCGGTTAAGTACTTATGCAGATAATGTTTCGCTTGTTCTATATCGTCAATGTATGGGTGCCCCAACTTTTGGCAATACAGCTGTAATTTGGCCAAATAGTACGTTTCATGCTCTGGCAAGGATTTGAGGTGATTGAGCTCCTCACATACACTTGTCCAACCAAAGACAAAGGGTCTCTCTTTACCAAAAGATTCAATCACTGGCGTTTTGACTTTTTCTTCTTCCGTGAATTTTTTTAACGCATCATTGGAAGCTAAAAAGCTACCGTAGTTATTGATCTTGGGTAGCCAGCGTTGGTACAAAATGAAGTCGTCATCGTCATCATGTAATACGTCAGGAAAGGCGGAGACGACATTTTTCACTGATTGGTTCGTTGCACCCGCAGCAACGATGATCGGGCACGGTCTTCCCTCTAGAGCTGCGAGGACACTTTCTTGAGCAATGACCGCTTTTAACATGGATGTCTTACCACTGCCAGGAGGGCCACTTACTGCCAAAATATGACCCAACTCGGGGTGTTGGGCCTCACAAGCACCAAGATGTCGAGCCATGATAGCCGCATGACGTTGTGTATTATCTAATGGAAACAGCTCACGCGCTTTTTTCGGATCGCCCCCCCCCGTTTTTGTGTCCATATGCCCCATGATGGGACTCGAGCCTATGTGGCCACTGTACCAACCCGTTTGAGCCTCAAGAAACTGGGTTGATAACGTCTGCGAACAACTGACGCCTTCGAGTGTAGCGAGTAACTTTTTTAGAGGAGTATGCTGCCAATCCTCCGCCCTGTCGGCAAGCAGACCTTGGTATAGATTCGAGATATGCGTTAACGAGCCTTCAGAATCAAGGACCGACGAAATGCTAAACTGGACAGTTAAGTCAATATTGCCCAATTGCCCACTGATTGACTTGGTCAATTCCTGTAAGCTACTGACCTCGCAGGTATGATAAAAAAGCTCCTTTGCCTCTTTTAACCAAGACTTTAAGGTCCCCAGTTGATAATAGGCCGCTACATTTTCTAAGGCATTCGATGAGCTAGCCAAGATCAGCTCAGGCTTACTCTCATTGTGTTCACCTAACAGATACTCTGGGTTAATTTGAATCGGCTTGATAGGGTTTGGGTGGAGAAAGAAACCGCTTTTGTCGTTTGGAATATCGATTTTGACCGGAATGGCCAACAACAAGTAGCCTCGACTCTCACCGCGCTTGACCATCTCCAAAATCAAATAACTGGAACCATTTGGCGTTGGCAACTTTTTCGAAGTGAGTTTCTGACTTAAATCCTTGTCCCATTCTTCGATTGAGTCAGGAAGTATGAGCCTTGTTCGTTCAGTGTTCTTTAACACTTCGATGTTGTTATATGACGTTAAGGCGTAAAGACATTTTAGAGCATTCATTGGCGAAGCTTACCGGAAAGGATTTCTTTCACATTGTTGAATTGACCGGTTACCTGGATCTTACAAGCGTACTGGTAACATTCAGGCTCTGATATCGTTAATAACTGATGGCTATAGTCTTTGAATTGAAAGGTTCGCTTTTTATCTAAAGACATTAAGTGGTAAACATGGACTGTTTTGTTTGCTTTAGATTTCTCATCATAATACGTAAATGCTTGGCTGGCTTCCTCGCAGACGAATATAAGCTCTTCGATATAGATGCTCCTTTGTCCAGACAGGCCGCGCTCACCATCATCAATGACTTCACAGCTATCAGCGAGCCACCCTTGCTGCCCCTCGGTAAACAGTTCAAGAAGTTCGAGTCTTGCTTTACCCCGGATCAAAGCTCCAGCACCTATTTGGGTTATTCCCTGTAATTTCAGCAGAGGTGCGGGTATAAAAATCATATGCGCGACATTCTGTGAGATGACTTGACAAACTAAGTGGTTTCGCAATGCGTAACGATCGAGTTCTCTGTAGACTTTACCGAAAGGGGAATCTTTCTCTTGACTATAGACATACCAATCATGCGCCGCTTTGCCCTCAAACGGGACCAGATCTTGATGGTTATGATTCGGGACGAGCGCAATGGGATCCTTCGACTTTATTTTCCATTCTGGCGCAGACTTTTTGTTTTTCTTAAAATCGTATAAACTGACTCTATCCAAAGCTCCTTTTTCGATATAATCAATGACACTTTGAGCAAACAGCTCCGACTGTTTGATGATGAACTGATTTCCATCAAAGGGTTGTGTTTTAAATACTAAGTTTTTGATCTTGTTATTAATAAAGCTGCGTTCATAGGTAATAAACCCTTCGTAATTGGTACAAGTCGAAGACATAATCCCAAGATAGAGCTGCCCTTTTTCTTTTTCTAAGGTGACCTTGAGCATCCCTTCAACGATATCATCACTAGTTAACTTGTCGCACTCAATACCTAAACGCTGTAGCTCATTTTGCCAAGCGATCGCGCGGAAGGTCACTCCTAACGTCTCAAAAGTAAAATAGTACTTGTCACCATCACTGTTAAGAAAATAAAAGCAGTGCCCTATTTTTTGCGCCTCTAGCTTTTGAGCGAGCTCGTCCTTTGCTTGCTTTAAACATACCGTTGACCGATGGTTTTCGTGGTCAAACTTGAGCGTCACATTGTCTATCTCACAAGACTCCGTGACTACGAGAAAATCATCGATTAAAAAGCTGGGAAACTCAGTATATAGACGCTGACCATCGTCACTACAAAACCAAGCTCTGTACCATTTGATGTTCGTTTTGGCCGACTTGACAGTGATGTTGTATAAGTAACCCGTTAACTGCGTCGGCTTTGCTTTGGACTCAACCACCTCAAGCTTGAATCCTTTATCATCTCTTAAGAAGCTTATCCCTACCAACGAATTGTGAGAAACGCAGTAACGGAGTTTTCGGTAGTTTTCATCTGACTCGGAAACGATTCTCAGTAATTCTTTTCCATGCGTATCTGAGCAAGAAATTTGAGGTGATTTGTCACCACGATACGAGACTCTTACCATGATCGGCTGTTTGAAATCGCTAAACTCTACTGGTATGAGCTGTTGAATAAAGTGAGGACCTTCAGGCGCCCCTTTGACTAATGCGATGTATTCTCGCTCCACTATAGGGGGCGCGTAGAAGTGGTTTTCCGTTAAGCTCTTTTTGCCAATGTATGCCGTAATGACGCCATCTTTGCCCTCAATCTTTGAGAACAAAGTACCATTAGCATTCCTGCTTAATTTTATGTGGTTGTACTGTAAAGACAAAACCGCTCCATTGAATCGCCACTGATATCGTCGACACTTTGTAGAATTACTAAAATTAAGTCAACAGGCCAGTACCAACCAGAGCTAGTTCAGTCATACGAAACAAGAAATTGAGCAAAATTTAGTCAACAGGTTTGGATGCTAATTCATGCCCATTATACATTTGAGGCTATTAGGCGCCAGAACGAAGTTGTTGTTTGGCTACCATTAACAGTGATCTTTTGTTTTGAAGATGATTCTTCAATGTTAAGAGCTGTTGAATTGGATTTTAGATATTTACCAAACTGGGCATTCCATGACGTTGAAGGAGTTATCCCACGATTTTGGTGAAATCCTCCCATGTATGCCTCAATAATTTCAATTGTACTTACTTCAATTTTACCTTTCGAACGAAAGTTGTCTAAAACTGAATTAAGGCTATCTCTAGCAATAGAAATACTTTCCTTCATATAATTCCTTGGCTGACGCCTAATACTAAGAGGGTAGGCCTAAAAAACTTGTAACGCCTTATTTTTTAAATACTCTGTAACATTACTTAAATTTGGTCAAGCTTGATATGTTGTGTGAGTCTAATTTCACGTTCATAGAACGTTTTGGGGTATAATTTTCTTCGCCTACACGTAGCCTCATTCTATTTTGACGTATAAGCATTAAAAATCCTCCGTTTAGGCTAACTGTACAACACTCCCATATACCTTCTAGTTAACCGTGCAACGGCCCCACATGCCCCCTCCAGCCCAATAAAACAGACTGCATACGAGCAATTAAGCCTTCATTTTGTTCACTAAACACCAAAAATTGGGCTTTGGCAGTTCCTATCGTGCAACCGTCCCATATGTTTAAACAGTAATCGTGCAGCAAACCAATATGCTCAAAACTTAAGCGTGCAACGTTCCCATATATGCTTGAGTAGTTGCGTTACATGTCACACTTAATATTCGTGACATGTAACGCTACCTAAAAAATTATTAAAAACCATTAACATACCAATTCAAAACTGCACCGACCTAATCTCACTCGGGATATTCACATCTAACTCTAGATATAAGGTATTTGTCCAAAACGGGCAGTTTGACGTGCCATGTTTAGTGTATTACCGCAGCAAAATAACTCTGCAATCAACAACGCTAAGAGGTTTTTATGAAGCTAAATGGTATTGAAGTGCTAACACCTGCTGCGGCACATGAACAACAAGAGCTTTGGGTAGTCAGGTTAGATCCGCCCGCTCAACCCGGCAATCGGGGGCCAGATGGTGACTTGCTCTGGCCGGAGGTTTTGCTGTGCAAAAACAGAAAAGATGCACAGGAATTAGCTGAATTTCTAAGCAAAGCTGCGCTTGATGACTTATCCGCTTTCATGGCCGCAGAGATTGAAGATTTAACATTAGGCCTTCCGGATACAGACCAATATATCGTTGCTCTCTGTAAAAGTATCGATAGGTACAGATATGCCTGGTTAATAGAGCCTAGCATTAAAAGTATTCAGCAAATCGAAGTACTAAAGGAGGCCTTTCATCATGAGAAGTAAGCATTTATTGGGTGTGGTTGCTTTTACGTTGGTTGCTTACTCTAGTAACTTACTTGCTCAGGAGAGCGCAACCGTAGGGCAGAAATCAACGCAAGAAAAACGTACACAGAAAGAAACAGCAATCAACGATGAAACCAGCATGGAATTACAACGACAAAAGGGCGAAGAACAACGCAATGGTGAGGAAACACGGGATACCACTTCAACCTCGGTACGTGATTCGGACGAAACATCATCTCGGCGTCAGAATCAAATAACTAACCGTGTGGCGGTTAAAACAGCGCCTCTTGCAATGCTCAATGAACTGTTTACATACATAGAGAAAGGTCATTCTGCGAAAGGGCGAACGGCAAATGTACTCAAACATTGTGCGCTCATTACAAAACCCAAAGCTCCACAATTTCCAGATCTAGAACCTAAGCCCCTGGTTACCAGCGTTCAGGCTTGCATGGCGTGGAACAAAGAAAAAACTATAGGGCAGTGCCAAGTTGAGTTGCACCAAGCAAACTTCAATTGGGCGACCACAGGTATGCCATCGTTTATTAGGATTCCATCAGACAGACTCGTTGAAGATGGCATGTGTTGGGCACTTTACGGACTTGTTGCCGAAGCGACTCTTGAAGATATATCCAATGGGATTCCACTCAACGGAAATAATATTTCTGGCATCAAATTAGCCCTAGCAAACGCGATGGGCAAACAATTGGTGAGAAATGACCTGCCAGATAAAGCCAAAAAGATTGTGGAAAGGCAATTTGGGCAGAACTGTGTAATACCTACAAGTCGCGGTTATCGCTATGAAGGAAAATACGAGTGGTCCTGCGGCTCATTTTCTGTTGATCCAAAAAACATCTCGGCATCAATTGGTGAGTTCACTCTGTTTGGGAAAGGAAACTCTCTATTTGGTGAGACCTGGGAGATGGAAACGTCACAAAGCCAGGACACGCTCTTTTCAGTATCGACTAATAGAGCAAACTCAAAAGAGGCATCAACGTCTGACGCTCAATATGCAAGCACAGACAACCGTTCATCTAAATCACGAAACCTGTCAATGAGAACGTCAGAGCGCTTACAAACAGAAGAAGCATCCAACCTCAGCAACTCAACAGAAGCAAGTTTTACAGTATCTCAGCCAGGCATCAAAGGAGGTAACTAACAATGAAATCTGTACTTTATGGCATCATCATTGCCAGTCCAATCACAGCGATTATCATCTATTTTACCTTATCCGGCAGACAGGAAGTTCTTATCCAACAGAAAACACATGAAGTTCAACAACAAATCCGTTCAGAAGAATTTCAGCGTGATTTTTCTAAAGCATGGACTGAATTTGACCAGTTCAATGAGCATGACAAAGCAGCTCTTTCGGTTGAGGATGCTGAACGTGATGAGCGAATCAAGCAGCTCAAAAAACTTCGCTCTCAGTTGGAAGCATCTGATAGCCAATCAATGAATAGCCTTGAAGCTGACCTAGCTGAAATGCGAAAAGCTTTAAAGGAAGCCGAACAAAAAAGATAGCCAATCAGTTGCAAGCCACATTCATCTAAGGATATAAACTGAATGTAGCTATTATTTGATTACAATCCAGAGCATGACTTTTGCTAGTTTACACGGCAATGTCAGAGCTTGAGCTGAATAAATTTGTGCCATTAGCAGACATAATAGCATTGTCAAATTGATGGTCTGCATTTGCATCTTAAGTAGAATAGCACAACAAAAATTCTCTCATTTTTCCAATATGCTCTTTATTTTTGGAGGTTTTATATCTGTATCTATTGGATACCACCTATTTGTTTAGCTGTCATTCCATTTTCAGAAGGTTCTAATTTCCAGAGTCTTACATCGATGCCATCATTGTTCAACTTCCGCATCAAGAAGCGCGCTTGTTGGGCATCGTGTGTGGTTAAAACTACTTGGAAGTTAAGCTCAGAAATGAAGTCACGCAAAACGTCGAATACCGAAGAGGCGTGAACCAGGTCATGATGCTGAGTGGGGTCATCTAGTAGTAATGCTTTCCAAGGTGACCATTGATGGACTGTGGCCATCGAGAGCATAAACGACAATTGTAAGTCTGTCATTTGAGCCTGACTTGCTATATCAGCTACTCCAACAAGCTCATTACCAAGAGATACTTGAATTGAGGCATGGTCCTTTGTGCGGCTTTTGTAGTAATTCAAGTTTGTTCCAGAGAAACGGGGCTCTTGAACAATACGTCGCAATATTGCCTGCCAGTATGGGACAACGTCTGAAATTTTGTCTCGTATTATTTCTATACCGCTGGTCAAATGCGCGTGAAATTCATCCAGTGCATTTTTGCGTTGACTAGCCAGTGCATGCTCTTCCTGAGGTTTCTTTAACGCCTCCATCAAAATCCGAGCATGAACATCTTCAGAGTTCTCGCCTCTTGCCGCATCAACTTCCTGCTGTGCGGACACTAAAGAGTTAGCCTGAGCGATACGGTTGAGCTCCATCTCAATATCGCTGAGCTTTGAGCGTGCAGCCTCAGCTCTGGCTTTATCCTGCAGCACCTTTTCTTTAGCGGTTTCCAACTGTTCACTCGACGGGGGTATAAGCATCCCCGTAACAGATACCCACTGGGTCCGTTGTGCCTCGAGGCGACCTTGGTCTAAATCAACCTGCTGTTTAATTCGAGTTATCGTAGCATCGATGTCAAGAAGCGCTCTGGCTGTAGCAGATTTCTTGGTTTGAACTTCTTCAATCCCTGCAGCACTCAATCGTATTTCCTCGTCAAGGGACTTTAAAGTTTGCTCGACCTGTTCAAAAGTGGCGTCCTTGACTACCAGCGGGTCAAGTGTATTCAGTGCAGCGATAGTGTCTTTAATTTCTTCTTCCATTCGCTTCAAAGTTTCTTCACATTCCGCCAAATCCCTTTTTGCGGAGTTAAAACTTGTAGTCAGCTGAGTCATAATATCGACACTAACCGGCGGCTCTTGTGTAGCACGTTTGGTATCAAGCTCTGCGCCTTCGTCGTCTACTTCCTTTTGTAAAGCATCAAGTCGACCTCGCGCTTCTTCTAGCTCAAACCCAATAAGAAGGCTGTTTGCCCGGGCTGTCTTAACTTCCGAATTAATGCTGGCAATCGTTTCATTCAAGCGAACCTGAGTCGTTTGGGCTTCGTTGAGTTCAGTTTTTGTTTCCTGCTGTGCCTTTTGCGCCGTTTCTAATTTTTCAGCCGCCAAACGAAGAACAGCCGTTGCTTCGATAAGACGGGGGTCGATTGCCTGAAGAGCGGTCGAAATTCTATTACGTAACTTCTGTTCGCCATGTGCTTCCAAACAAACAGGGCAGGTATCAGTTCCAACCGGCAGTTTCTCAGCAACAGTTGAAACCGCAGCACGAATTGCTCCGACAGCATCTTGATAGGCTGACACCACCGACGTTGCAGATTGATGCACCGCATTAGCGCTTTCCACTTCTGCAACTGCATTACGAAGTTTCTCACCCAGCGTGTCAATTTTAGCGCTAACGGTCCTGAGTTTTTGCTCCTCTACCCGCTTCCGCGACTCTGCATCTTTCCAGTGTGCGTAAGACTGCCTCGCCGTTGCGAGAGCGTCACGCTTCAGCATGATAGTTCCAGCCAAGGCATTCAGCATGGCAATAGTATCTTCTGCTGTTAGTGCTGTCGTATAGACTTGCTGAACTGTTTCGAAGACTTCCTTCTTCTGCTCACGTGAACGAAGGCACTCATCTCTCAGTTGTCGTTGTGTTGCAAGTTGAACTGTTGTCTTTTCATAGGTTCGCCTACGATCAAGCTCAAGTCTTATCTTTGCTGATTTTGCGATTAGCTGGCGGTGGTTGTTATCAGCAGATTCTATTAGCTCGCTCAATACTTTTCCTTGAGCCAGATATTCACCCTGAGTCGATTTGACCGTCTGTAACTCCTTCTGAAGACGGTCCAACGACTCTGAAATCTCTCCGTAGGTTACTGGGACCAAAACCAATCCTGCAAGATTGTTAAGGTTTGTATCAATCGAAGCCAGGTTCTGACTGTTGACAGTATTGGCAATTGCCCAATGTTCACGAATCGCTGCGATACTTTTTAGTTCTTGAAGAACAGTTGGATTTGTTATTTGCTTCAAGCTTTCAGATAATACTGATAGAGGAATCAAGGGCTTGCTTAAATCAGTTCGGGCGCTGTCGCGCACCCTCAGTAATGCATTCCAATCGTCCAGCTGTTGCTGCCTGGATGTGATAACAGCGCTCAATTCATTAATTCGTCGAGAGACTGCAGGCTTCAACCGAGCCACAGTAGCGCTGATCTGAGACGCTTGCCGTCCCAGCGGTAACATTGAGAGCTGCCCACCAGCCTCGACACTCCCTTGCTGGCAGAACCAATCCGTGTCACGTTGGTCAAGTAGATGCGTGAGTCGCAGCAGAAAAGGAATTTCGTCAGGGGATATGTCATTGAAGATTTTGTCTAGTCTTCCCTCATTGATAACGCTGACTCTGTCTTTTGTAACTGACACTTCGCGCTGCCAATCGCCAAAATCAATCTGGACGGAAGCTTCGTTTCCGCCTTCGCGAATAAGAGGGGCCCATCGACCAGCAACTCGCTTAACGTCGGACGTCAGCGCTAGTTCAATGGCCTCTAGCACAGCAGTCTTGCCTGAACCGTTCGGTGCAATCAAGATAGTTGCCCCGGCCCCAAATTTAATCTCAACATCGGTACCGAAACGACGAATATTGTTGAGGACTAATGATTTCAGTTTGATAGGTTCAATTGTATCCATTACAGGTCCATCTCGGGTGCAACGTTTTCGATAATGTCAGGCACCAAGTCTTTACCTGTCTTATCACTAAGGAAGGTTTTTAACCATCGATCCTGCAAAGTGTTCGTGAGCCAAGCATGCTTAGTTTGGGTCGCCAGAAATGCAGCAGTAACAGGATCAACAATTGTGGCGCCAGTCTCACTAGTGGATAGCGATCCCAAAAATGTCCTGTCGAGCAGTAACGGCATTTCATTGATAGAGCTAGCCACATATTTGCGACAAAATTGTTCATCTGCTTCCAAGCGAGAAAGATTGTGTTGACTGAACCCCTCTGCGAGCAAAATGAGATAAAGATCCGAGGTCTCTGGTTCCGGCAACATGTCACGAACTTGAGCAGTCCACCGTGCGACAAGATTCCAGTCTTCAATTTTGTCGATGGCGGCCAGCAATATAGTACGGCCACTAGTATTAGGCTTTGCGGTCCGCCGTACTTTCAGCGCATTAATGTCAGTTAGTGATGGCTCTGCAAGAACAGCAAGTGACTCGTCCACAGATACATCAAACCTGTTTTGCGTCCGACTCTTGATTAGAGCTTCAATGTTACGAGTTTTCATCATTTTGTGAGCTCTGTTTTCATAATATTTGCTTCTTTAGCAAGGCCTCTCAATTGGAGCTCAGGCTCTAAAAGCTCTGCCACCTTTTTAATAGTTCCGCTTCTTACAGCTGCTTGGAACTGCCTCGAGTTTGTGACCGCAAGCATTGCACGTCTCGATGCGCCAAAGCTGTCCTGTGAAGATCTATCTGAAGCGATTGTAAATCGATTTAATTCACTGTGAGAAGAACGAGATTCAGAAACTAGAATAATGTTAGCAACCTCTTTTCCTAAAAAATCTTCAACATCAGTGTCATCGTCACCGTCGACTAAAGCCCTCGTAACCCGATGCGGAGAAGCAGGCCCTCCCCAGTATTTTAGCGCGATAACTCGAATATCATTACCAGATAACAACGACGCAACATCTGCGTCTCGTTTAAGAGCTACAGCAGTAATCATCAACATCATCAATCCGGATGAGAGTAAATCAACTGTTCGAGGGCCAACACGCATAATGCCTAACGTGCCAAGCCCCTCACTAGCAGGATTTAGCATGCGACTTAGGAGCTCATTGGCCTTAGAGAGATCAGCATCGAGCACCTGATAGATTGTTCGCCAAAGTCTATCGACTCCAACTTGTAAATCGCCGAACTGAAGACCTCGAATCGCTCCACTGACATTGCTCTTAGTGAGCTCCCAAATAACTTTCCCCATGGCAGAGTCGAAGTTGTCGCATTCGAGATTAGTGTCTACAAGCAGTAACTGGCGAGAATCGACACAGTACGATGTTTCCTTTGCTTCGACCCATGGCAGATTAGAAAAATCATCCGAAGTAACTCCAAGCGTATTAGTTAGAGCGCCTCTAATCGCAGCGTTCCAAGAACTTAATTCGGATATGCTCGCGCGACTCTGTCCGCGTAAATGAAGTGCGAGCCTTATCAATCTGGGAGCAAGAGGCTCTTTCGACAGCTTTTGTTGATCGAACTTCACACTAAGCTTGAATCTCTTCTCAGATTGGGTGGTGTCTTTCCAAAAGATTGGGACGGTTTGCATTGGCTCTTCAATTCCATTCGCATGACCCGTAGCACAACCTGAAATGCCCCAAGTAAACGATGTATCTTCCAACGCGTATTGCGTCCAGAGCGCAGCCTCTGGTCGAAGATATTGACTAATCAAAGTAAATACTTGCCGAGGTGTTGCAGCACCTGCATCAGTGACGTTGTACTCCAGATCTTGCAACATCATTTTCCATGCATCGGATGCAGGGGAGAAGTATCTATCTAAAAGGGACATCGAAGACTGCTCAATCTCGTGCTCGAGAGATTTAATTTCGATTTTCAAATTACGTAGAGTTCTATGAATATGCGGCCAGTCAGTGAAGCCACACCAAGTTGTAAGCCAATCAAATATGTTTGCTGTAGCCACATTTGTTTGCGCGTGCGCTTCCAAACCGACCGGAGTAGTAGTGCTGTTGTTACACATTACACAAAAATCTTCGAAGTTTCGTATGCTAAATTCGTTCTTAATTCTTACTTGTCGATCAGGAACTAGCATAGAAAAGGTTCTTTCCTTGCCATCGGGCGCTGTCGTATGTAAAAACCATGCTCCCAAGGCTTTGATCGACTCATCGAAGGCACTCAAATCCGGTAGCACCGTTATCGAAGGGGGCGTTGTGACCAAGGTTACCGTAGCCGGTACCTTCTTTTTTGGAACCTTAGCTGCGCGTTTCGCCTTCTCACTACTAAAATCTGTGAGTTGACGCTTGACCTGTGTGTGATGAAAAGAGCCATCACTTAGTTCCTGAACAATGTCATCCCAATCAGGTACAGCACCTTGCTCACATCCAAGCCATTTAGGTGCCAACCGCCCTTCGAGATAAGCCACAACCATGGTCGACATCATCTGAGCACAAACTAAGTAAGCGTATCTGTCGGCTTTTAGTAGTCTAAGTTTTTTCTGCATACAGTCACATTACAATTTATTAAGTATTGTCTAATGGTTGCTACTTGATAGTAGCGGAATTTTAAAAGGCCCCTAAACTGACAGCACCATCAAATAGTGCCATAAAAAAGTCTTCTTGGGCATGCAATATAATGCAGTCTTGGATAAAAAACTAAAAAATCCGTTACTTAGGTGTATTTTGATATCATCTGATGCCTAACTAGGTGATTACAGCTCGAAATCATGAATGCTCTTTTTCTGCGGTCTATCAAGTTGCATCTGAACAGCTTCTCTAATGATTCCGCTTATCAGGTTGAATGCTGACTGATCCACAGAACTTATGTTTTTATCAATTATCGTTAATATATGCCTTGTAAGCTTCCCAGTATGAGTCCCTATCCAATATTACGTCTCTGATAAACTCAGGATATAGCTTAAGTGCGGAACAATAGGACTCCCAGTATATACCTTTGATTCCACTTGGATCTTCTGGCACACCATTCTTCACTATCTCCAATGCTTGTTCTTCTGAAAAAGTGGATCTGTGCCTTTCTAATTTTTCAACGTCGGTAGCGATCACACGGCAATTTTCTACTAATTTTATAAATGGCTGTAAGGTTATGCATATTGGCTCGAACTGGTTCCAGCGCAATATTTCAATTCGTCCATCACGATTTTTAATAAAGCGACTAACATCTAGTTCAAACATGCCTCGTTCTGCGCCCGATTCAATTGGCGGAGGTTTATACCCTAAAGCTTGTTCCCTCCATTTGATATAATCGTCCTTACACTCACTGTAACTGAACTGTTTACTGCGCCTTATTTTTAAACACAAATCTATATCACCAAATGCCTCTCCACCTCTAGCCAAACTGCTAACTAATGCGACCTCCTCTATTTCATAGTAGAAAGAGTAAAGCTCATTCCAATCTTTGAATCGCCACTATTTCACTAGACAACTTTTAGCCTTACTAAAATCCCTTTTAAGTTCTTGTAAGCAAATGCTTTGCTTATCTTAGTGCTATAGTTTTTTGGCACGGCAATCCTCGGACTTATACCTATATAGAATCATTTTTACTCGAACATACACCAAGGTCTGGTTAATTTTAAGCCACTATAAATAGCAAAAAAGGCATGTAACCTGCCTTTTTTAAAAAATTAAAATTTGGGGTAACTCTTATTTTGCCTCATCCGGCTTAAGCGCTACTAGTTCCTCTAAAAGGCTTACTCCTGTCTGGTAATAAATTACCACGGGGTTATTGTGGCGGGCACCAGACAAATCCAAGGCCAATCCAACTTGGCTCTCTCCTGTTACATCCTCCAAGCAACGTCGAGATTCTCCATCAAGAGCAGCCATGTATTTCTGTTCATTACTTTGAGGGCCGAGCGCCATGGTAATGAGGCAATCTTTGCCATGCTCAATCTTGTAGGTAACATCAATGGTCTCACCACTTGCAGGGATCTTAAAAATAGTTAGTGAGGTGCTATAGATTTCTGGTTTAGTCGCACACCCGGCCAAAGAAAGCAGAGTTGTAGTAGTCAATAACAAGATTGTTTTTTTCATTTCAGTTTCCTCAATTGCTTAAAAATAATAATTAACGAGAAATAGACTTGTTTTTGTCTCGATCTATTTTGGGCTCGTTGCTTAGTTGATTTTGGTTTTCTATCGCGGAGTTATGCACTTTCTCTCTCGCTTGAGCTTGAGCTATAGCTTTATGATGTTCTGGTTGAGGTTGATATTGGCTATAGTCCTTTCTAGCGGACTGGGATAGCTTGTTATAGGTGCTAACAATCAGCCTGTCGGCTTCTTTCTGTTGACCACCTTGTTCTAATTGCTTGGCATTAGTGATGGCTTCAGACATAAGTCCATGTCGCTGTTCTGTTTTGACCTCTAATTGAAGGCGTGATAACTCAACACCTAGGGCTTTTGTCATTTTCCCAATATCTTTTTTTAGTTCCTGGGCAGATTGTTGCTGCTTTGTCTTGTCTGACTCAAAAAAGATTTTCTGAATAGCCTTTGCCGCCATCCAAACCAAAGCACCTGCGGCCTCGGTAAAAATATCATTCTCTAAATATCCCCGCTGATAGTTAGAAAGTGTTTTAGAGAGCCAGTTATCTTGAGCAGGTTTCTCGTGCCCCATGCTTTCAACTTGCTTTATTAGCAACTGGACAGAATCAACAATTTTCATCTGCTGCTCAGATAGCTGTCGATACTGCTCATTCATGTGAGCATGATCAAAAACGCTGGTTTTCATCTGCTCATCTTTAATAGGATGACTATTCATACTTTGCACAATTGACTTAGCCGCTGATTCAAGCTGCCCAACCAACTTGTTAGGGTCAGAGACATCAGCTTTGCTAAGTTCTTGATAGAGCGCCGCAACTTTCGCTTTTTCGTTCAATTTCATTCCAATTACCTCTTAATGACGATGTTTTACATGTAGGTTTCCATTAACCCACTCTGCGCTAATGAAATTATTGGGCTCGATAATGTGTTCAAAGTGACTAGCTGACGCCTCTATATCTGCATGAAAGCGCTCGATCTCAGCCTGATAAGTCCGCATTTCAGTAACAAGGTTAGATAGTTGAGAGTAAAGATCAGGCTTGGGCTCTCTTCTGAAAATCTTTCTGAAAATACTGATAATCATTGGGTGCCCCCTTGATACCAAGAAGCAATAGGTTCGAAGTGATCTCCCCACTCCATGATCTTCAAAAAATCATCGACACACTTCAATACCGTGAAGTGAAGAGGTTCGCCGGATTCTGTTCTTGCAGCGGTTACACCTCGTCTTTGATGAATATGATCGTCATTTATTGGAAGTACTAATCCGTTAACTTGAATATCTGCCGCCATAGTGTCCTCATTTATCTATACTCTCTTTGAGCTAATATTTTCTCAGGTGAGCAAGCATTAGATGGCACGCCAAAGTGCCCAATTTGGACAAAAAGAAAGGGGCCTTAGCCCCTAAACGAATGAGTGGAGAAATTGAATTCGATGATCTAGCGTTTGTGTTCGCCAGCTTCTATCTGTTCGCGAGAAAAAACTGTGGGACAACGTGACAGATCCGGTTTGCCATAGCCATTCACAGCCTCTGACCTGCTGCATATGTAGGCATCAAACCGACCTGTGGCTTGTATCATTCTGTCTTTGGCCTTCATTGACTCGCTTGCCTTTTCTAGGTAATCACAGGCAGGATAAGACCATGTTGCTAGTCCAGAATGGCCTGCCGCATATGTGGAGCAGGTTTCCCGCTCCGTGACTTTCTCTGTGTAACTTGCAATACCACTTCCTTTTTTCTGGAGTTGAGTCTGAATAAGTGAGTCATGCTGGTACGGACCGGGATAGCTCCAATAAGGCACCTGATAGCTGTTGAATGCAGGAGGATACACCGACATAAACCCGCGAAGGCCCTCGCTTTCTCCAGCAATGTAATCAGCAACACGTTTCCAGTTCCCATCTGTCCATTTCAAGCAGTGATAACCACCATCCGCTTGACGAGGTTTAGCTCCCAGCGCGATAGCGAGCTCATCAATTTCGATGTCACTATGCTGGCTGCTATTACCTGCACCAAACGCTGCACACATACCCCCCACGTGCATTACGGATATGACACTGGATCGCCCGATCGCGTAAGGTCTGATATCAAACGCATCAAAGTATCCAGTTCGTTGATAATTATAGAAGTTGGCAGCTATTATATTCATTGCTCCAGATCTGGATTGCATGTTTAACACATCACGAGACATTTTAAGCGCACTATCCCAACCAACTCGTGATGCCGCTGCCGCAATAAGGCTGCCCATCACATCATTATCATGGGACGAGATAGTGTATTGAACAGATGAAACTGGAGTTCGCACAGCACAGTATTCATAATATTCATTAAAGGCTTGATCCTTTTTCTCCTGCGAGGCGGCTTCATTATAGTTCACCAAGAATTTCTCCAGGCTCAGTTCCTGACCGTCCTTCGTACACTCATTGCCTCCGTTGATCAAACATCGCTCATAAAGCTCAACCGTTCCATTGAAAGAGGCAACATTAGTACGCGCATACCGGCTGATAAAATCGTCAACTGAGAGCAACTGGCTAGAGTCATCGAAGCAATCATGGAATCCATATTTCATAGCCATATTAGCTTTATCGGAACTGCTATCTAGGCTTGAGAAGCTCCATCGCCTTTGTTCTTGGCGTCGCTTATCGTTGGCAGTGCGAATGCGCTCCAAGGCTTGCCTTTGATTCTCTTGACCTAGCAGCTCCGCTATCCACGAGTTGAAGGTTTGCCATTCCGCACCTAAGTTTGCCACCATCTCAGCCGCCGAGTTGAATGCGTCCTTGCTACCAAAGTCTTCCTGTTTGAATCCAACGAGTTTCATATCGGCTATCGCGGCCTGAATGTCTGGTTCCACTTTTTCTACTTTTTGAGATGGCATATTTGGCTGAGTGTTGCCGGTGATATTTGGCATAGTCGCGGAGCAACCCGCCAGAGATGCCACTATAAATATTGACGTAACAAGAACTTTCACTTTGAGATCTCCCTTTTGGTTTCATATCCATTTCATTTTCAAATAAAAGGGCAGTTTAGCCAGTACGCCAAACTGCCCAATTTGGACAATAGACAGCTATTATCTTGTTAGACTGTGCTGTATATCGCCTCTCGATTTATCCCGTTCTTGAACCCTATCCGCTGATTGCTCTAACGAGCGTCCTGACTCTGGATGTTGCCATAGCTTATCAATCAAGTGATCAAGCGGTTCCAGCGACTGATAACAGCTTTCCTTAGCCGTCTGTTTTTGACCTGAGCGCTGCTCCACTGCTCGGACAAGTCCTTCTTTTGAATCGGTATAAAGATATACGCGGTCCTTTGCTCTCGATATCTGCACGTAGAACTGCTCGGTGTTCAATAATGCCTCTCGGTTGGTTTCAGCGTGAACAAACACGTTCTGTGCAGTTTTTCCCTGCGCAGCATGCACAGTCATAGCGTACCCATGATCCCAATGAGAATTAGCCATTTTGGACATATCAAACTCACAGGTTTTACCATTGGAAAGTCTGAAGGTTACATTCGAGCCTTCTATCTTCTCAACTGTGGCCGTGTCATTGTTCAATCGCCCAGACGGCTTATCATTATCACGCCACACGATCTTCTCACCAACGGCCAAGCCACTTTCAGTTAGATTGAACAACTGGATGTTCTTGGCCGCATAGTGTTCAGGAGGGAATCGAATCAGCTCAGCCTGTTCATTACCCCCCAACTTCTTCAGTAAGAGATCGTGATTCTCTCGACCAACGACCTGATAATAGAGGCCCTGCTTGATGCCCTCACGTTTGAAGCTACGCGCAAACCGGACGATGTGCCCATTTTGATATGACGTCACCATACGCCTTTCAGCTTCAGTTGCATCGACTGGTGATAGCTGGTTAATTCGGAGCTCTTCGCCCAAAGCTCCTTCTTTTTTTAAGGCCTCACGAACCAACTCATTTGTGCGACGGCGGCCATCACGACTTGGTTCGAGGATGATGCTGTTGGCTCGCTCCTGCGGCCTGAGTGCCATGTAGTCCTTCACAAGCTCTTGTCTGCGGGCTTCCCCACTTTTCTCGTGGTCAATTTTTCCACTTTTCTTACGAGTGACCAATTCTTTTATCGTGCTGCCACTCTCCTGTAATCGACAGAGAGCATTAGAGGCCATTTTCATTAGGGAGAGGTATACAGCATCCCTTGTGCCTCGGTTCGTCTGCCGAACGATTTCTTCTAGTCGATATGTTTCCATTCCATGAGCCTGAAGCTGACGAAAGGCAGCACCAGCCTCTACGGAAGCAAGCTGACGGACGTCGCCAGTCAACACAACCCTAGCACCTACCTGGCTAGCTCTTTGAAGTAGATCGCGCATCAGTTTTGTACCGATCATTGATGCTTCATCAACAACCCAAAGTTGAGGGGACCGTTGTATTCCCTTAGCTAACTCCTCCCGCTGACTTTTTAACTCTGTTTGTTCGTAACAAAGTTCATCGAGTCGCTTTTGGTAAATGGGAGCGGTTTCAGAGATCTGAGCACCAGTTTTTAGGTCTACTTCGGGGTTTTCAAGGGCCTTCGTGATCCGTTCCAGCCGCCTGTCTATTCTTTCGATTTGGGCGAGCAATCGTTTTTCTTCTACCCATTCATTGCGATTTTGCCCCAGAAAACTTTGGATTGTACTTGAGGGAATATTCGCCCCCTCAGATAGACTTTGAGCAGCCGAGTTAGTTGGAGTAAGGCCTCTTACTTCGTATCCCATATCTCGTGCTGTTTCAGCAACAGTACTGAGCACGGAGTTGGTTTTAGCCGTACCGGCCAATCCTTGCACTCCAACGATCCGATTCTCGGAGCTCAGAATGCCCTGGGTGGCTTTCCTTTGGTCAGCGTTCCACTCATATCCAAATTCGTTGGCCTTCTCCTCAGCATTGGAAATGGCCGCAGCCGCCTGTTCCCGGCTGCATAATGCCTGAACTCGGTCGCGGCCAAGGTATTCCTCCTTGAGTACCTCATCCTCGATGGCGATGGCCGCTTTCGACGTATATCCCCGCACATCAATCTCTTGCTTGCTGACCTTATCAAAGGTTCTAACCGACTTATCTATGAGCTGACCACTGCCAATTGCAGCATCAATCGTATTCTTAACATCAGAAAGTAGTACTCGCGATCCGGCATAACGGCTAGCCTCTTTGACTAGATCGTGGTGGGTCCAAGATGTATCACGCTCTCCAAGGTGCTCAGTCGCCCACATGACGGCTTCGTTGGCTAATTGAACCCGCGCCAAAATCGCCTCGGATTGCAGATCCAGGGATGGGATGTTTTCCCGAGACTGAGCAATGGCCCCTTCCAATTCTGCCAGCTTCTCTTCGCCCAATTCGGCATGCCAGCGATTCAGAAGCTCACCTCGCTCAGCGGCAACCTTTCGATCCCGCGTGTCGAGCGTGGCGGTCTCCTTTTCCCTAGCCGTGGCCGTCTCACGAGTCTTTCCCCTAGCCTCCAGCGCATCTCCGATTGCCTCTGATCGTTTCGACAGTTCACGCACAGTCTCTTTACTTACCCCAGCAATCTCCCAGGTCCCATCTTTACCCTGGTGCTCTAGTCGAAAGCCCAGTGAGCCAACTTCTTGAGCGAGAAATTGACGGTAGACCAGACCAAGGTGCTTTTGGTCAATGAAGATTGGTTTATTCTCCATTGAGCGCCACTGGCCGTCATTTCGCTGTGTTAAGTTCATTACCACGCAGTGTGTGTGAAGCTGAGGATCAAGAGCACGACTGGTTGTATGTTTGAAAGTTGCTGCGACCATTGAACCTGTCTTCTCGTATTCCAAGGTGTTCTCGGTACGATTGCGGTTCCTTGTGACGATATATTCGTTCTCTATATGTTGAAGAACTGCTCGGACTGCTCGGTCATGGGCTTCGAGAAGCCGCTTATCACCTGCAACTTCTGCCAAGATAGAAACACTCTTGGGTGCTGAAAAAGTGAGGTCGATCCCTGGTTGGTGTTTCCACTCGCCATCCCGGAAAGTGCCGACCAGTCGGCCGTCTGGGAGCCGTCCCTCCAAAAGTGATTTAAAGGTTTCCCGCTCCACTTCACCAGCAAGGCTAAGGGCCTCAGCTCCAGAACCTATCCATGCTGAAGGAGATAGCCCGTCCACATAGTAGTCATCATGCTCAAAGTAGTGACCGGCAGCTCCAGCACTTCTAATAGAAGATGCAGACATCATGATTTTTTGTCTCCTTTTCCAAGCAGACCAAATACCAAATCATCATCCATTCCAACCGTTCCCAACACCGAATGTACTTCCTGTTCTATATCACTTGGGCTTGGCACTTGCCCTTTAGACTCATCTGTACCCTGCGTATTGGAAAGTTCTTTCGGAACAAAGTTAGTATCAGCTTCCATTTTCAAGGCCCGTGCGGCATTGAGCAGACGCATACCAACAGTCTCATTCTCATCACCTTGAATAAAACCGTCAGCGATCTTCGGAAGCCTCAAGAAAGGAATATCAATACGGGCTTTACTCTCCACACCCCAAATTTTGGCAAAGCAAGACAAGTCAGGCAGATCCATGATTTCACTGGGAAGCACAATTTTTCGGTTTTGACGTTTAGAACTGACCCGAACTCCATCTCGAATGTCATCGGCGGAGTAGTTTAAGTCTTCATCAACTTCCTCACGCTCAGCTTCACCAAATACTTTGGAGACCCATTCCGCAGTGTCGGCATTATTCAACCGGAAATGAAGCTGCGTGGAGCACAAGCCAAGTATGGTTTTAGAGGTGTTTTTTCCAAACTCTTCCTCAAGTTGATTTATTTCCTGAATACCCAAAACAACCGCCGCTCCAAAGCTTCGACCTTCGGCCATTAGCATTGAAAGAGCGGGGATTTTTTTGAGACTTGGTAGCTCATCGACAACTATCCAAAGAGTCCGCTCGTTATTAACCCCACGCGCCATCAACCCTTTGGCCGCAGCTTGTATCCAGGTCGAGATAAGAGGTTTCTGTATCTCTATTTCAGCTTCCCGTACTGGTAAGAACAACCAACTATCGTCGGCATCAGGTTCATCGCCTTCTGCTATCCAATCTCTTATAGAGAAGAATCCCTTTTTATTATCTTCTTTCAACAGGCGAAGTGGACGAACACCATCTACGATTGTTGAACGAATACTTTCGAGAGTTCGCTCGTTATCTTCATTGAAATATGTCGCTGCTGGAGTGCCTGCAACCAGTTCTTTGAGTAACTCAAGGTCATTCCACGCTGTCGCCCGAAGAAGTGAAAGCAATGACTTCGGTCCGTCTAGATATAAATTCTGAAGTGCGGCAGAAACAACTGCTCTGGCAGCCGATGTAAAAAACTTCTCTGGACCACTGTTACTATTAGAACTAGGTAAAAGTGTTTCAGCTATCCAGTCTGCATCAAATGGAGAGACCATTTCTTCCCATGGAGTCCACTGATGTGATCGACTATCTGCCGGATTGAGTATGTGATCTACTCCGTCCCGATAGAACATTTCTACGAATTCACCCTTCTTGTCATACACCACAGCCCGGTCTCCACGAGCACGAATAGCTTTAAGCAAGTGAGTTAGTGCTGTAGATTTACCGGCACCTGTTGTGCCACTAATCAAGGTGTGCTTTTTTGAAAATCCTGTAGGTAAGGGGAAATCTCCAAGGGTTAAATCAGAGACACCATGCTTTTCTACGATTTCTCCTTTCAATTTTTCGGATGAAACAAATTTCGCCCCTCGAATATATTTGTCTTCTTTAATCTCATTACCTCTTTTAACTGCCTTAACAACAAGATAAACACCAATAGGCAAGTACAGTATAAAGAGCGAAATGAAAGCCCATCCAAAGGATTTGAGAAGATTAACAGCAGCTTCCTGGAATAGTGGTTCATTTATCACCACAGAGGATGGCAGAGAGTCGCGCCCATCTAGGGCAACACAGGTTCCTATAGTCACGCTTGAAAATGGTTGTACTAGTGCCTTCAATTGTGCCCAAAGATATGTACTAGCGTTTTGCAAGACACATTTATCGGCGTCTATCCAGAGGTATAACAGGCCACCGACAATCGCCAACAAAACACCAGGCAGAAAGATCCAAATTCCGCTGAATAACAACATCTGCTGGCTATGAAGCCATGTGTCCGCACCACGAACAAAGTCACCGACTCGACCTTTTCTAATCGTTGCCATTATCGTCCCCTCCAATAAAGTGAGAACGCAGAGCATTTGTGCGCGCTGAAATGACCTGTTTAGCCTCAGCCATTTCATCCTCAGAGCAGGTCTTTTTGAGCAGAAAATCTGTGGTTGCCACGTTGATCGACAGCAGGTTAATTAGCTGCTGATAAATCTCCTTCTGATCCACTTGTACATTTCTGATTTCGCTCAATGTTGAGTCATTATTTAACGCCTGTTCGATCAAAGACACCGCCGTTTTACTAACCGTTTGCCCCGATTCTTTAGCTAATTCCTTCAACAAAATATGTACTTGTCTAGGTGGATATATTTGTACGCGATACGCCTTAGAAACTCCCATTGTAGTCCCCCTTATCCCTGATTCTCTTGTGTGCAACTCCCTTGCAACTCCGTGTGTACAGAGGTACAGGGAGTCCCCTCAGAAGGCGCTACTGCGCCGGATGAGACAGACCACTCGCGGTGAGTGGGGTGTGGAGAAAAATCCGGGCAAAGCTCGGAGTTTTCTTGCTGTGAGATGGGGCCCCCGCTCGATAGAGCGGGGTGAATTGTGTCAACCATTCGCAGGAAAGAAATTGCCAATATTCGTGTCTCATACTCATGGTATTTCCTTGCCCTAAACATCAGGCTATTGGCGATCGATGTGATAGCTTGCTCTACCGACTTTGAATCCGATGCAGTCTCAAGAATTCCGAGAATTGAAGCGCCAGAACAATGCTGGCACTGCCGAGGATGAAGTTTCATTCGTTATCTCCTGATTGATGAATTTCAGGAGAGATTCTGGCCTTTAGATGTGCAAATCCCAGCACGCCAAACTGCCCAATTTGGACAAATCAGAAACTGGGTAAAAATAGGCAGGTCTCACCCAAAAGCCACCTGTTGATGGCTTTCTGATGTAGAACAGCCACAACTCTCCTTGGTCGTCACCAAAAAGCGACCTATTGATGGTGTTTCGGTTGCATTAACTAGAGTTCAGACAGCCTCCCCCCTCCAAAGTCACCGAAAAGCCACCTATTGGTAGTGTTTCAGTGACTTTTGAGATAAACAACGAATGCAGGTTGGTTTTTAGGGTTCAAAAAACAATAGATTGGGCTTAAGGAATGCACACAAGCCTAAGGGTAGATAGATTTAATCTTCAGGTCACAGATATCGGGATTCAATGTAAGGCAGTACATCATTCAGTTCGTCACTTTTCCTCTGCAAGTTCATTTGGGAGAAATGATGGTAAACATCTTATCGAAAACACGCTTTAGCCCCATTCATTCTTTCAGTTCGTTAGCTCAATCGAAAATTCCCACTCCTGTTGCCATAAAAATTCTTATGTATTTACCTATGTTTTGCCTTACCAGAAATCGACTAACAATGTATGGGTATACAGTCGTATTTAAATTTAGGTGTTTTGGTATGATTTTCAGACAAAATCAGTGCGCATTAACTCCATCTGCAAAAAATAAAACTCTATAAAATCAGGTGACTATAGTAGCTGACTTTTAGTTAATAGGTTTGGAAAACGCGCATGCGCGTTTTTCCAGATGGTGTATTTGGCAGAAAGCTGATAAGTTCTTTGCATACAGATAGTTAACCGTGCGCGTTTTCACTGGTCTAACGAGGTAAACACGCATGCGCACGAATAAAATGTTAGGCTTCGCGAAATTACATGGTACCCATCGAAAATATGTTTAAAGAAAACACACTAATCAATCCGGTCAACGAATTCACTTGGAGGCTCCCAGTCGAAAAATGCGACGACAAGGAGTTGGACTGGATGATCAAGAACTTGCTGGCAAACTTTCAGAAGCTTTACGGCTGTACAGTTAACATCGTACAGATACAGAGCGATTACCTAGAAAATAAAAATAACGGAACTTTAGATCTCCTAACATTCAACACAAACTCTATAGAATATTTCTTCTTAAAAATAGACACCATATTCGATATTTTATACCAGGTATATTTCAAGCTCTGCAATCCTGAAAGGCCGGCAAAAAAAAGCAAGCACGCACACTTGGAAGATGTTTTTACGGAATACAAAACCAAGACAGGGAGTGAGGTTGACATAAAATGGTTAACTCCCATCAATGCTGTAAGAAACAGAATTGCGCATGGCGGCTTTAGCGTTAAGTGTTTTATTCTTGAAGAGCATTTTGCATTTCAAGCCTATGATCTAAATCTTAACGAAAGGATTAAAGATGATTTTGGTTTCTTCGTGAATGAGCGACCAATTGTGTATACAGATCTATACACGAATTTCTACACCCAAAAAACTCATGAATTCATACAAGACTTTCTGGGCTTTGTAATTTATAAGGTAAGCGAGGGAGATCGAGAGGAACTCCCGCTTGGGGCTTTTGACAAACAACAAAAAGAATCCGCATCAGCTCTTTACTATGGAGGGGAAAAAACCTTCCTTAATACATCAAGGCAGATCGGAAAAAGAGCATAACAAATAAGGATAGGCCGCGCGTAGCCGCGACCTTATCCCAGTGTTGAACAAGCCCGATGCTGGTTGTTGACACTTTATTATGCAAATAGCGGATTGAGAATTTGAAGGTATCAAGGTCGTATTTTGAAAGAGACTTTTATGCAGACATG
>NZ_JAHKQZ010000015.1:0-144281 GCF_019345585.1 Shewanella sp. NKUCC05_KAH | reverse complement strand
AGGTACATGCTCTGATGTTCTCTATAAGAAAAAGAGAGCATAAGATCATAATCGACACCGTCCGTCAAATTGGGGTCAAAACGGTTAAAATATATTCACGATCTCGCCCTGGTAAAATAATGGGAACGATTAAATAATCCATCAGTTGATTTTACACTAAGTGATTTTGTATTGGGGATTTAGTATTTTAAGGTTTATATAAAATGAAATTGCGTTGAATAGTACAGAAAAGTTAATTAAATAACTTTGGGAAAATGATTAATCGCTCAACTAAAACTGAGCGATTAATCATATTAACGAAAAAATATTATTGTTTTAAAAATTAACTTTGGATATTAATCGTTACTTTCTCGATGACGATAGGTTCACGGGGCACGTCTTCGTGGCCAGCGACCGTGGTGGTTTTGACTTTCTCAATCTGCTGGATAATGTCCATTCCTGCCGTAACCTTACCAAATACCGCGTAGCCCCAACCGTTATTGGTGGTGGCGGTATGGTCTAAAAAGTCATTATTGGCTGTGTTGATGAAGAATTGCGCGGTGGCTGAGTGAGGTGCATCGGTGCGAGCCATAGCGATTGTGCCTATGGTGTTACTTAGGCCTTTGTTGGCTTCGTTAACGATAGGCTCGTGGGTCGGTTTTTCCTTCATTTTTGCGGTAAACCCGCCGCCTTGGATCATAAAGCCTTTGATCACTCGGTGAAAAATCGTGTGTTCAAAGAAGCCTTCTTCACAATAGCGGACAAAGTTTTTTGAACTGACAGGCGCATGTTCAAAATCGAGTTCTATAGTGATGTCGCCTAGATTGGTGCTAAATGTAATCATGCTAATATCTTCTATCTTAATGAGTTTTTATATCTAATAAGTCACGACTTGTACTGAGTCATTACTTAGTTTTAGGGCCGCTATTCCACGGATTAAAGGGCGCGCTGCGACCCGTTGTATCGTTATCATTGTCAGTCTGAATAGATTGCTGCCGTGTTACATTGGCTTTAACCTCTGGCTTTGATTTCGCGCTGCGATGCTTTTTCGCATGGGCGGTTTCAAAGGAGCCTTCTTTCGCGGGGCGCGAGGATCTGGCCTCAGGTGCCCGAGCTTTAAAGGTTTTTGGCGTAGTATTTTTGGGCACAAAATCGAGAATAGACACAGGCACTTCTTTGTTCGGCACAAAGCCTTCAATTTCTTTACGCACTATGAGGTGACCTAGACGGCGCTCGATAGCACATAGATTCCTAAAATCATCTTTAGAAACAAAGGAGATGGCTTCGCCGCAGGCGCCAGCACGACCGGTTCGGCCAATACGGTGAATATAATCATCGGCTTCATCGGGCAAATCATAATTGACCACACGGGTGAGGGCGTCGATATCGATACCGCGGGAAGCAACGCCAGTCGCGACTAAAAAGCGTAGTTTGCCAGATTTGAAATCCACTAATAATTGCTCGCGTACCGCTTGGCTGCGACCGCTGTGAATGGCTTCGGCGGCAATGCCACGTTTTTCGAGTTGGCTAACCAGTTTGGCGGCGCCTTGTTTCGTCTGGATAAAGATCAGTGCCTGTTCCCACGCTTGTTCAGTGATGAGTTTGCTTAACAGGGCCGACTTTTTATCTTTATCGACAGTGATCAACCATTGGTCGATTTGCGGTGCATTTGCGCTGTCGCGGGCAATTTCAATTTCGACAGGGTTTTCAACCGCTGTTTTCGCTAAAAAGCGCACTTGCTTAGATAAGGTTGCCGAAAACAACAGATTTTGGCGTTCTGTTGGCAGACGTTCGATGATCTTATTGATGTCTTCGATAAATCCCATATCGAGCATTCTATCGGCTTCATCTAGGACTAATACCGAGATTTCATCGAAATGAATCGCTCTTTGGGTGTACATATCGAGCAATCTACCGGGTGTTGCCACCAGAATATCGACGCCTTCAATAAGACGTTGTTTCTGCGGTGCGGAATCCACGCCACCATACATGGCCATAGACGTCAGCGGCAGGTATTTTGCGTACTTGGCAATATTGTCTTCTACCTGAACGGCCAATTCGCGGGTTGGCGTTAAGATTAATGCACGAACGCGTTTAGCACGGATTTTCGGCATCTCGGCGAACATTTGCAGTATTGGCAACACAAAACTGGCGGTTTTACCTGTACCTGTTTGCGCGCCAGCAAGCAGGTTTTTGCCTTTCAAGATCACCGGAATGGCTTTTTCTTGGATCGGAGTAGGTTGTGAATAGCCGAGCTCAGTGATGGCTCTTAAAATCGGATCGCTTAATCCAAGTTTGGAAAATGGCATTGAATGTCTCAGGTAAAGGGTCAGGTCAATAATGTATAAGCAAACTGTTACGCTAAAGCATGAACAGTGGAGCAGGGCGATATTATAGCAGGAGGTGAAACAGAATAGGCGATTATCATTATTTGTATGTGTTTGGTAAAGAGGGGCTTATACGTCGAATAGGCGAATGATAGGCGGTAAAATATTGAGAACTTACAATTTTGTAACCACACATGTATTCATGGCTAACATAGCTGCAATTATTGGGGCAATATGATTAACTGAGGTAATTTTTGTATGCCTGATAAATCTCAACAAAGGACCCATAATAATGAAAAAAAACGCTATTTCCCTTGCGATAGTGCTATCGCTGGCCAGCCTTGCTGGTTGTCAATCCCATACCAGTCAAACTAAGCCTGTGGTTGCGGCTGAAGTTAAAGCCCCGCCATTTGAACAATTTTCAGCATCCTTTATTGATTCATTGTGGGAATTGTCACCGACTTGGGCTTTATACAGTGGCAAGCATGTTAACGATGGTTACCTTGAAATCCCCGATGCAGCAGGTCGAGCAAAAACCTTAGCGTTTGTGAAAGCTCAACAAGCGCAATTGACTCAGTTCGAGCAAAAGTCGCTGACGCCGAATGAACTGATTGATTACCATCTGATCGACAATTTACTCGGTAGCATGGCATGGGAAATTGACAGTTTTAAATCTTGGCAGTGGGATCCTTCAAGTTACAACGTATCGGGTGGTTTTGCCCAAATCATCAATGAAAATTTCGCTCCATTAGATGACAGATTACGTTCGGTATTAGCGCGTTTAGAAAATGTGCCAGCTTATTATGCTGCCGCGCAGGCGAACATTAGCAAACCAACATTGGAGCACACTGAGTTAGCAGTGCTGCAGAATCAAGGTGCATTTTCGGTTTTTTCCGATGACTTATTAAAACAGGTCGCCGACTCTGGTCTGACTGATGCGGAAAAAACGTTATTTAAAACGCGTTTCGATGCGGCCACTGCGGCGATTAACGGCCATATTGCTTGGTTAGACAAATTAGTGGTTCAACTTAAAAAAGATGGGGCACGTAGTTTTAGAATTGGCGAGGCGTTATATGAGCAAAAATTTGCCTTTGATATCCAAGCGGGGATGACGGCGAAACAGCTATATCAAAAAGCCGTAGCCGATAAAGAGCGTGTTCAAGGAGAAATGGCCAAAATTACCGATAAGTTATGGCCTAAATATTTTACTACGCCAAAGCCTGCTGACAGTAAGCTCGCCATTCGCCAATTAATCGATAAATTATCGACTCAGCATGTTCAGCGCGATGAATTCGTGAATGAAGTGCGTAAGCAAATTCCAGAGCTGATTGAATTTGTAAATAAGAAAAAACTAGTCACATTAGATCCTAAAAAGCCACTCGTTGTCCGTGAAACGCCCGAATATATGCGTGGTTATGCCGGTGCATCAATTAGTGCGCCTGGACCCTATGAGAAGTCAGGCAATACTTATTATAACGTGACGCCGCTCGATGGCATGAGTGATGAGTCTGCCGAGAGTTACTTACGTGAATATAATCACTGGATCCTGCAAATCCTCAATATTCATGAAGCCATCCCAGGGCACTACACTCAACTCGTTTACTCTAATCAATCTCCGAGTTTAGTGAAAAGTTTATTTGGTAATGGTGCTATGGTTGAAGGTTGGGCGGTTTATACCGAGCGTATGATGTTAGAAGAAGGCTATGGCAATTTTGAGCCTGAAATGTGGTTGATGTACTACAAGTGGAATTTACGTGTTGTCTGTAACACTATTTTGGATTATAGCATTCATGTGAAAGGCATGACCGAAGACCAAGCTATTGCCCTGATGATGAATGAAGCCTTCCAACAGCAAGCTGAAGCCGAAGGCAAGTGGCGCCGTGCGACACTTAGTCAAGTGCAACTGACTAGTTACTATTCAGGTTATCGAGAAATCTATGATTTCCGTGAAGAATACAAAAAATCGCAAGGTAAAGATTTTGACCTTAAAACTTTCCACGAAACATTCTTGAGTTATGGTAGTGCACCAGTGAAATATATTCGCCAATTAATGCAGAGCAAATAAGTTCGCATATTGATATAAATCAGCAGAGCTTAGGCTCTGCTTTTTTATGCCAAATCGCTAGACAGGTATAGTGTGAGCTTAACATAAGTTGGCATTGTTACTTATGAAATGAAATCGTTAACACTGTGCGAATAATGAAAAGCCGAAAATTCTGCCATATAACCGAAAAAGTATATATTTCGTTATATGGCATATGCAGATGTTAATCAAACAATTTAACTGCGAGGTGATAGAGCACAATAGCGATAAATTTACTTCTTAGATTTAGATGATGCCATCAGCGCTAATACTTCATCGTAAGAAATGTTAAATTCTCTCGACAAGTTAATGATTTTTGTTTTGTAGGTTTGAATATTCTCTTGCTGAGCTAATTGATGTTTCTTTTCTTCAACTAACTCATTAACGGTTTCTTGTAATATCAATAGTCGACGTAAACTATAGTCGAGAGATTTAATATATTTACCCATTTGTTGCTTGTTACGTGCTTGCTCAAGATCCGTTGAGACTTTCTTATCATATCCATACTCATCAAGAGCTGCGATTGCGCTCTGTAAATCAAGATCAGTTGTCATTTGGTTTTCGCTTTATAACAAAGAGGTGTGGGAACAAATTTATGAAACTTTAAAGAGTGTCATAGGACGTTAACTATCGCAGATTATAATGCTTATGCCAATATACACCAAGCCTTTGCACGTTAAAATGAAATAAAAAATTCCGCTGATTTTTGCTTTGACCTTGTCGGGGTCTACAATTATGAGTAGTCTAAAGTTATAGACTATCATGGAGATTCAAATGCTTGATCTACTACCAGATTTATTCGACCACTATCCGTCTAAATTACAGTTACTTCCCCTTGCATTTAAACCCTTTGGTGGTAAACGGCTCTTCTGGGGCGAGATAGTCACAGTAAAGTGCTTTGAGGATAATTCAAAGGTAAAAGAGATACTTGCACAGGATGGGCATGGAAAAGTGCTCGTTGTCGATGGCGGCGGTTCTCTGCGCCGCGCACTATTAGGTGACCTCATAGCGCAGAGCGCCTTAGATAATGGTTGGCAAGGGATAGTGATTAATGGTTGTGTTCGCGATGTGGCGAGATTAAATACTTTCAGCTTAGGTGTCTTTGCTTTAGGGGCTATGCCGATAAAAACCGAAAAGTTAGGTCAAGGCCAAATTAATGTGGCTGTGGATATGGGGGGCGTGACGGTTAAGCCCGGTATGATGCTCTATGCTGATGAAAATGGTATTGCAGTAAGTGATGAAATGTTGAACTTTGCATTTTTAAATTAACATTTCTAAATGCATTAGTTGCTATAAATTCAAGTTGTTTTTGATAAGGATATTTATATGAAATTCATTAAGTGGCTCTTAGCCTTAATGGTGACGCTCATTCTTTTAGTCACCGTTTATCTCACCGTCTTTTTCGACCCTAATGATTTTAAACCTGAAATAGTCGATGCCGTAAAAAAACAAACGGGTCGTGAATTAGTCATTACTGACGATTTATCTTGGACATTTTTCCCTGTCATAGGTATTAATTTAGGGGGGGTGTCTTTATCTAACCCTGAAGGTTTTACGCCTAAGGCTATGTTAGAAGTCAAAAAAGCCGTTGCTGAAGTGGCGCTCATGCCGTTGTTTAGTCAGAAAATTGAAATTGCAGAATTGAGTCTCGATGGCGCAACGATCAATTTAGTCACCCGTAAAAATGGCACTAGCAGTTTCGATGGGTTGAGTGGCGATAATAGCCCAAAAACTGCGTCTCCAGCTGCCGCCGAATCCTCATCGAATGCCAAACTTAACGACATTAATATTGGTGGCATTTCTATCACCAATACCCAAATTAATATGATTGACGAAGCTAATAAGCAGACTCAAGTCTTTACCTTAAGTAGCTTCACCCTAGGTGAGTTCTCCTTAGATAAATTTGCGCCTATCGCCTTTGAATTCAGTGCAACTATGCCGGATATGACGATAAGTAGCGAAGCTAAAGGTGAACTAAAACTCAGTCGAGACTTTAAACAACTCGTTATCAATGGGCTGAAAATTGATACTGTGGTGGAAGGTGAGAGTATTCCGAACAAGAAACTCGAAACATCTGTCAGCTTAGCAACTCAAATCGCCCTTGATAAACAGCAATTGTCCGTCGATATTGCGCAGCTTACCGCGGCGAGCATTACCGCTGCGGGTAAAGTGGGTGTTAATTATGGTACGAAAATTCCACAAATTAATGCTGATTTTCAAGTTGGCGATATTGATTTAGATACACTGTTACCTAAAACAGAGGCCACCGCCACCGCTGAACAAGCGCCAGCAGCAAACACTCAGGCAGTTGAGCCTGATCTCTCAGCCCTTAAGCAGCTTGATGTAAAACTCAAGTTGACTGTTAAGTCTATTAAGGTCGCGAATCTGTCGACTCAAAATTGGTTAATGGATGTGGGCATTAAAAATGGCGTGTTAGATTTGACGAAACTGAATGCGGATTTATATCAAGGTCAGTTGCTGGTGAGCGCTCAGGTTGATGCTCGTCAAGCGGTGGCAAGTTATCAATTCGATAAAAAAGTGACGGGCGTACAAATTCGTCCTTTGCTGAAAGATGCGGCGGATGTGGATTTACTGGCGGGTACCGCCAACTTTGATGTGAAGGGGAAAGGTAAGAGTTTGATCCCTGAGCAGTTAAAGAAAAACCTGTTAGCGAATGGTCATTTTGATATTAATGACGGTGCTCTGTATGGGGTAAATATTCCACAGATGATCCGCAGCGCCCAAGCTAAGTTAAAGGGCGACTTATCGCCAGAAACGAAGGCGGAGCGCAAAACTGACTTCTCGAGTCTGACGGGCAGTTTCTCGTTGGATAATGGCGTTGCCACGAATCCAGATCTTGCCTTGTCTTCGCCTTTACTGCGTTTGGATGGTAAAGGCACTGCGAATTTATTGACTGAAGCCTTGGACTACAGACTAACCGCTAGCTTAGTGAATTCATTGAAGGGTCAGGGTGGTAGCGACAAAGATGCGCTGGCAGGAGTTGATATTCCGTTGGCGATTACAGGCACTTTCCAAAAACCTGAATATGCTTTGGATACTAAAGCCTTACTGAATAATCAGCTTAAGGAAGAAACCGACAAAGCTAAGGAAAAATTAAAAGACTCCTTATTGAAAAAACTAGGCGGTTTCTAATGGTTGTTTCTACGCGTTACGCATTACTTGTTTGCGCGAGTGCTTTTGTCGGCGGGCAACTTGTTGGGTGCTCGGCGCCTGAAGCCGCTGACACGAGTCAGTCAACCAAGGGTGAGACTACAACAGCCGCGGCCGTTCAGCCTGAGATTATTCGCGCTGCCGATCTGGCGCTCGATGTTTCTGGGCTTAAAAGCACTCCGACATTAAAGGCTGAACCTGTGATGGCAGAAAAGGCACAAGGCTTGCTTCGCGGCGAATTAACTCTAGAACCTTTTATCGATTTTAAGCAGTCGGTTAAGGCGACATTGACTGTGACAAATCCACAAACCTATGCTGTCGGCCTACGTTATAACTCTGGGATGACGGCGGATTTGTGGTTGGTAACGCAAGAGGGCAAACGTCTGTGGGCTTGGTCGGATGATATGATGTTTACCCAAGCATTACGTGATAGCCAATTGGCGGCAGGGAAAGTGATCACGACTTCATTTAGTATTCCGCCCAAAGCATTTGCAGGAATACCTGCAGATGGTGCTCGCTTAGAAGCGCATTTTGCCGCTAAAGCATTAGAGTCTGATGCCGTTGTTATGGCGCCCGTTGTCTTATTACTGACGATGGAATAACGCCGCCTCTCATAATAGAGAAAGCCCTTAATAGAAAAAGGCAGCAATCCGATAGGGTTGCTGCCTTTTTGTTATCTATGGCTCAATTTTGCTTAGGATTTATAGCACTAATCCGTTCGAACTATGTGCCAGTGTAGTCCTTACGCACTCAACTTAGTTTCATCAACCACTAATTTGATCACTTGGCCTGGTTGTAAATACTGTGATTGCGCTAGGCTATTCCACTCGAGTAGCTCGGCAACAGTTACGTTAAATTTATTGGCGATACGGGCAAGTGAATCACCGGATTTTACCTTGTAACTGACAGTACGAATTTTTGCGGTTTGCTCAAGCTCCTTTGGTGCTAAGATCACTAACTTCTGACCGTTTTGTAGCTTGCTATTCTTAGCCAATTTGTTCCAAGTGCTGAGTTGTTTCACCGTCACTTTATGGGCTTGGGCTATTTCTGAGAGTGTGTCTCCTGACTTAACCTGATAAGCAATTTTTGTTGATTCAACTGCAGCATGTGATTTTTTCGGCAATTGCTGCTTAGTTGACAGGGCATAAAGTTGCTTGTCTTGCGCATCGACAGGAATAATCAAATGCTTGCCTGCGACGATCGTGTTGCTTTTCATGCCGTTGGCGGCGCGAATAGCGGCAATGGTCGTATGGTGCTGCGTAGCAATCTTGCCAATGCTATCGCCAGATTTGATCGTGTAACGTAACCAGCTGATCCTATCTTCGGTTTCTGTTTCAGCAAGCGCTTTTTTAAATTCTTCTGATTTATCAATTGGTAGCACTAAGGTGTGCGGACCAAGTGGCGATGTAGCCCAGCGGTTATAACCTGGGTTGAGTTTTTGTAACTCAAGCGTGGTCATATTGGCAAAACCTGCCGCCATGGCTAAATCAATTTGGCTATCAATATCAACCACTTCAATAGTGGGATTGTTGTCAATTGGCGCTAAAGAAATACCATATTCATCAGCGTGTTTAATGACTTCTGCCAGTGCGAGCAGTTGCGGCACATAGCGTTCTGTCTCTCTGGGCAAATCCAATGACCAAAAATCCGTTTTTAAGCCTTTTTTCTCGTTACGTTTGATTGCATTGAGCACCCGTGATTCACCCGAGTTATAGGCAGCAATAGCATAAAGCCAATTGTTATTGGTTTTATCGTAGAGGTATTCCAGCATATCGAGCGCCGCAGTCGTTGATGCGGGGACATCACGGCGACCGTCATACCACCAGTTCATTTCTAAACCGAAATGACTGGCCATAGGTGTGGTAAATTGCCACAGACCCGATGCCGCGCCAGTCGATGATGCGGAAGGATCAAAGGCGCTTTCAATTATGGGTAACAAAGCTATCTCAATAGGAAGATGACGCTTTTCAAGTTCTTCTACAATCATGTACATATAAGGTGCAGCACGTTCCGAGATGATCGCCAGATGCTGTGGATTTTTGATGTACCAATCACGGTATTGATTCACCAATTTTTGATCTGGAACCGGTAACTGCATGCCTTGACGAATTCGCTCCCACACATCGGTAATTTGCGCCGATGGAGCCTCGGTTGCGAGGTAATATTCTGGGACTGTATTTTCGGTTGTGACGGCTTCAACTTCTGTTTGGTTAACGCCATGGTTGTCTAATGTTTGACAGCCTGTGAGTAGGGCAAATCCCCCTACAACAACATAAAGTGATACTCTCATTGAAAACGGTAGTCCTCTGTTAGTGCATCGCTTTTCTTTATAGTAACAGTATGTTTTATATGAAGATAAAGACGACGCAGCGCGCAAAGTTTTCACGCAAAACGAGCCATTCTATGGGATCTTTTCGATCTTGTCCCTTAATTATCGTACATAATGTAAGGCCATTTTTGACTTACATCATCAAAAATGAGAAAAACTGTTTGAATTTCAATCTATAATATTGCTTTTGTGATCAAAAATTATCTTTCCACTGTCTGAGTAAGGTAAAACCGCTGAGTTCGTCTAAATTTGCGTGATTTAGACCGCTAAAATGCTGTTTTATGTTATCGACAATTTCAGTGTCGCTGGGGCGTAAAAAGGGATTGATGGCACGCTCTAAAGCGATGGTGGAGGGAACAGTCGCTTTGTTTTGGCGACGTAACTGCATCGCGCGTTCGTTATAGTCTTGGAGCTCGCGATTGTTGGGATTGACCGCGAGGGCAAATTTGAGGTTTGAAAGTGTGTATTCATGGGCACAATAAACCCGAGTGTCGGCGGGAAGCTGGGCAAGTTGCTGTAGTGAGTTGAGCATTTGCGCTGGCGTGCCTTCAAATAAGCGTCCGCAGCCGCCGCTAAACAGGGTGTCACCGCAAAATAAGGCATCTTCAACAACGTAGGCTATATGTCCTGCTGTGTGGCCTGGTACATCTAAGACTTGCAGCTCAGCGCTGAGATACTCCGGTGTGAATTTGGGCTTGGATTTTGCGTGCAGTGGATGTGTGATTCCTTCGATATTCTCATTATCTGGGCCATAAACCGTGAGTCTATTATGACTATAGGCTTGAAGCGCTGCTACGCCACCCGTATGGTCATTGTGGTGGTGGGTCAGTAAAATACCCGCTAGCGTGAGTTGATTGGCTTGCAGGTAGTCAATGACCACACTTGCATCGCCGGGATCGACAACATAAACCTGAGTATGGGGCTGTTGTTGTAACACCCAGATATAATTGTCATTAAAGGCTTTGATCGCTGTTATAGTGAGCATAGAACCGCCTATGTCTGTATTTCAATTTGAAGATAAAGGTATTATCCATGAGTGAACGGCCCTTGGCGACCTTTGCCGCTTTTGCCCTGTGGCAGAATGTTGGTCATCTTTGACCCCATTGGATACTTGTCTACCCAACTAACGGAGGAACTCTGTGTCGTATTTTAGTACTGAGCTCAAGCCCGAACAATGGAGTGACCTACCCAATGGTGAGGCACTACAGCAAGCCGTCGCTAAACAGCTTGAAGATTGGTGGCCAAGAGTCTTTGGTTATCATTTATTAAAGTTAGGGCCTTTGAGTGCCGAATTGTCGAGCATGGCATCGCCAGTCGCCCATCATTTTTCACTCTCGCCATCTAAAGGCGCCTCTATTGAAGGCGATTTTTGCCATTTACCCCTGCAGAATGCGGCGATAGATGCGGTGGTGATGAGTCTATTGCTCGAATTTGAACCCGATCCTTACCGTATTCTTCGCGAAACCGATAGGGTACTCATCGCCGGAGGCTATCTTTTTATCGTCGGTTTTAATCCCTTGAGTCCGGTATTTTTGGGTAAGTTATGGCCTAAATATCAGGATTGTCTTCCTTGGAATGGCCGTTTTTTTATGCCTTCGAGGGTGCGAGATTGGTTAGGTTTATTAGGTTATCAAGTGGTGGGGGATGAGCGTTTGGTCTATCACCCATTAATGGGCGAGTTTACCCAAGGTAGATTTTTTCAACAGAGTTTAGCGTCATGGCTTCCTAGCGCGGGCAGTTTGTATTTGATTGTGGCACGTAAACTCGAGTCGCCACTCACACCTATTCGCGATAAACGTAAGGTGCGGCAGACAAATTGGACCACGGCGCCGACAGCAGGTCGTTCGGGGCATTTATCAGAGCATTCGGAAAACTGACAAGCCATTTCCATTTTAAGTACAGGTTTTTATATGCGGATCACCTTAAGACAACTGGCAGTATTTGAGGCTGTGGCACGTAGCGGCCAAGTCGCAAAGGCGGCGGAGCAGGTTAATTTATCACCACCGGCGACATCTATGGCCTTGGCTGAATTAGAAAAGCAGCTAAATGCCCGCCTATTTGAACGTATTGGCAATCGATTACAGCTTAACTCGCAGGGTAATTTACTGCTGCCATTGGCAACGGATCTATTACACCGTGTTGAACAAATTGAGCAGGCATTTACTTATCATGGTGGTGATCTGGTTGGGCGTTTAAGCATCAGTGCCAGTTCGACAATCGGCAATTATCTGATGGCGAAAGCCGCAGTGGCATTTTGTCAGCAACATACTCAAACCCATGTGGATGTGGCGATTACTAATACTCAAGATGTGATCCAAGCGGTTGCTCAGTTCCGCTCTGAAATGGGTTTTATTGAAGGCTATTGCACTGACAATCGTTTGAGTGTTGAGGCATGGCATAAGGATAGGCTGCTGGTGTTTTGTCATCCGGCGCATCCTCTGGCGGGGAAAGTGGTTAAACCTGCGGCGGTTAAAGGCCTGTCTTGGGTGCTACGTGAGGAAGGATCGGGCACTCGCGAATATTTTGTAAATGCCGCCAATGAGTTGGATATGCAGCCAGAGGCTAAATTCTGCTTTACTACGCCGGATGCGATTAAATTGGCCGTGAAACAAGGTGCTGGGCTTGGGGTGTTATCTGAGTTGGCGCTGGAGAAAGAAATCAGTCGTAAAGAGTTGGCGTTAGTCACGATTGAGGGATTAGTGCTGGAGCGGCAGTTTTATCGCATCACCCATAAGAGCCGTCAGGCGACATCCCTAGGTCAAGCTTTTGTGCTGTTTTGTGAGAATTTTTTTAATATTGCAGGTGTGGAACTGAAATAAACCGTTTGATAGTAATGGCTCATAAATAGTGAGCATAAATGTTAACGGTGGGCTGACACTGAGATGAATAGTGAAATAAATCGTCACGCCCAAGTGCTTAACTTAGGCGTGATTGCATTGAACTTATTTTTTCGAATTTAGCGAGTTTACACTGAGTAGCACTGGGTTAAGGCTGATAACCTAAATCGGGTTGGGTTGGTTTAGATTCTGCCGCGGTGCGAGCTAACACATCGCAACGTTCGTTTTCGGCGTGTCCTGCGTGACCTTTAACCCATTGCCAGTCGATAGTGTGCATCTGTGAGGCTTTATCTAATCGTTTCCATAGGTCAACGTTTTTGACTGGGGTACGGTTTGATGTCATCCAACCTTTTTTCTTCCAGCCATGGATCCATGTCATTATGCCTTGGCGCATATATTGGCTGTCGCTGGTGAGCACGACTTGGCAAGGCTCTTTCAAGCTTTCTAACGCTATGATTGGGGCTAACAATTCCATGCGATTATTGGTCGTGAGCGCAAAACCGTCGGACATCTCCTTTGTATGGCCTTTATAATTCATTACAATGCCATAGCCGCCAGGACCGGGATTGCCTAAGCAAGAGCCGTCGGTGAAGATGTGGATCAGTTTTAGTTCAGTCATCAAATTGTTACCATAGCCGGGAATTTCGGCCGAGTATAACTAAAAATTGTCATAAGAAGCGCATAAAAACATGAATATTATCTCTAATGCTAGCCGTCAGGTTATTTTAGATACCGAAACCACAGGTATGAACCAAGGCAGCGGCGCCATCTATTTAGGCCATAGGATCATCGAGATAGGTTGTGTGGAAGTGGTGAACCGTCGTTTGACGGGGCGTTATTACCACCAATATATCAATCCAGGTCAAGCAATCGATCCCGAAGCTATCGCTGTTCACGGTATTACCGATGAGCGCGTGGCTAAAGAGCCGCGTTTCCATCAAATTGCTCAAGAGTTTATCAACTTTATCGACGGCGCTGAAATCGTCGCACATAACGCGAACTTCGACGTGAATTTCATGGATCATGAGTTTTCACTGCTGCAGCCGCGTGGTCCGAAAACCGCTGATATGTGTGAGATCCTCGATACCTTAGAGATTGCTAAGTTTTTACATCCCGGCCAGAAAAACAATCTCGACGCCCTCTGTAAGCGTTACGGCGTCGATACGTCTCGCCGCGAGTACCACGGCGCATTACTCGATGCCGAGATCCTCGCCGATGTTTATCTGATCATGACTGGCGGACAGACAAAGTTTAATTTGTCTAATGAAGAAGCGGGGCAGGAAGCGGGGGGGATTCAACGTTTTGATCCGCAATCACTTAATCTTAAAGTGATTGGCGCATCGGCCGATGAACTGACAATGCATGAACAACGCCTTGATTTAGTCGCAAAATCAGGTAAATGCCTCTGGAGAGGATAGAAGAAATACTATGCCGATGTCGCGCCATAAACCCATTTTAGCTTTTTGCCTGCTTGCCACTACGCTGTTATTAAGTGTGGCGAGTGTATTGGCCGCTGACCTAGATCCCGCTAAAAAAGTCGTCAACCCGCCCAAGGCTACGCCGATTGTAGGATTGGAGACGGCTTCCGAGCTTAAAAACCGTTTTCGTATTGATCATATGGTCGATAATATGACCTTATTAGTGGAGCGTGAATATGGCTCTGCGCCCGTGGTCATAGTGTTACCCGATGGCAGTAAATGGTATGCCAATCGTCATCCTGCAACCGTTAAGTGGGTTGATGGTATAACGGGCGATATTATTTACATTGAGTCACCACAGCCCGGACCTTGGCAGTTGGTGGGCAAGGTCGTCTCTGGTTCAACCCTTAAGAAGCTCTCTAAACTCGAAATAGAAGTCCAGCCTTTACCACAGCCAATCTTCCAAGGTGAACAAGTTAAAATTGTCGCGCAGTTAATGGGTGACGAGCAGCGTGTGCGTATGCCTGGGTTAGATTATTTAGTCGAATGGACTGCACATTTTGTGAGTAAACATAAGGCGGGCGATGAAAACTTTGCCGCGGGTGACATTATTGTTGGTTCCTATAAAGACAATGGTGAAGATTACGATGAAAAACCCGACGATGGTGTATTTACCAGCAATATCAATATAAAGCAGCCTTGGGGTGATTATGAGTTTGTCGTGCAGGCACGTAATAATGTGTTTGAACGGCAGGTTTCATTCCCGTTTAAATTGTCACCTCGGCCAATTAATCTAGAAGTTATTACCCCTGACGATCCGCTAACAGGGCAATGGAAAGTCATGTTACACGTGGATAAGACAGTGTTGCAGCTGGCTGAGACGCATTTTTCCTTTGAGTTAGTCGGCCCTGCTGGCTTGCAACTGCCTTTGGTTGTTAATGGTCTCACTGAGCCTGATTCTGAATTAGATTTACCTACAGTGACAGAGTTTGGTAGTTATCGAATTAAAGGTTTTGTGGCGACGACGACTGTCACTGGTCGTGAAATCGTGCTGGATTTACCTGAGCTTTTCTTTAACTTAATTGAACCACCAGAACCACCACCAAGTGCCGAAGAGTTGGCTGCTGTTGCTGCACAAAAAGCGGCAGAGGAAGAAGAGCTTGCGAAGAAAGATGCAATGTTCTGGATCATTACAGTCAACGCTATCTTATTAGTCTTAGGCGTGGTGGGATTAATTGTGTGGCGTAAGCGTCAAAGTTTGGCGCAGGCCTTAGCTGCCGCGGAGTTACGTTTATTGAATGAAGCATCTGCAAATTCACCCGCAGCGCCTTCATTAGATGAAATCGATCTCACTATGCCAGATGAGGCAGATAAAGACCGTTAGCCAAGCGTTGCTTAATGTGTTTGATTTATGACTTTGAACTGGAACGTTGCAGCGATATTTGGGATATAAATCAAGGTCTGCAATTGATTTGGCTTTTTTTTAATCAAATGATAAATCGAAGTAAAAAAACGGTTGACGCCTGCAGGGCTCAACCGTATTATTCTTCGCATCTTAAGCAGAGCCTTGATAAGTGTGTTGAATTATCGTTCTGTTTTAACATCGGCGGCCTGTCACGCTGGAGTTATCGGGTTTGATGCCCGTAAGATACTTGGATAAGGAAAAATTTGGAGCGGTAGTTCAGTTGGTTAGACTATCGTTTTGACATCAGCGGCCTGTCACGCTGGGGTTAGTGGGTCAGATACCCGTCAAATATTTGGATATGGAAGAATTTGGAGCGGTAGTTCAGTTGGTTAGAATACCGGCCTGTCACGCCGGGGGTCGCGGGTTCGAGTCCCGTCCGCTCCGCCAAATTGCAAAAGCCCCATCGAAAGATGGGGCTTTTTGCTTTTTACTGATCTCCTTAATTTCTGCGCTGTTCATCTTATTAGCGATGAGACTCGATTCAAATGTCAGCAAGGATCACGCTGAAATCTTAATATGATTAAGTGATAGCTACTGTGGAGCCTGTGCGGTGTCGGTGAGGATGACTTCAACCCGACGGTTTTGCTGGCGGCCACTGGCGGACTCATTATTGGCAACAGGTGAGCTTTCACCTTTACCTAGGCTACTGAGCCGATTGGATTGGATCCCTTTTCCTTGTAAAAAATGGCTAACACTATCAGCTCTTTGCTGCGATAAACCCAGATTGTATTGCTCACTGCCTACGCTATCTGTATACCCTTCAATCATGGCACCACGCGCGGGATACTTGTTCAGAAAGTTCGCTAGGTTGGTTAGATGTTGACTGGTCGATGACTTAAGATCCGCTTTGGCAGTATCAAATAAAACATCACCTAAGGTTACGACCCAACCACGTTCTGACTGACGGGCATTCAGCAATGTGAGCTGGGTTTGCAGTTCGGTCGTTTCCTGACGCGCATCAGCAGCATCAGCACGGGCTAGGCGCGCATCTTGATGGGCTTGATTGGCCTCTGTGGTGCGAGCATCCAATCTGGCGTCATCGCGTTTTTTGGCGAGGACTTTGTGTTGATCCTCGGCAAAGCGGCTCTGCGCTTGAGCTAAGGCTATATTGACTTTCTTATCAGCAACAAACACGAGGTGCTGTGATTGTTGCTCATCTTTTACCGGTTGTTCAGCAGCGCGAACGGCTTCTTCAGCTTGTTTAATGGCAGCAGGGGCTAAAATTGCCAGTTCATTATTCGCTTGCAGTTTATTAAGTTCTGTACGGATATCACCGATGCCTTCAGCTATTTGGGGCGTACTGCTACAAGCTGCTACTGTGCTTAGGAGTAGGCTATATGCCAGTAGATGGCGGCTAAAACGTAAAGGCAGACTCGACGAAGCGATAGGTTTTTTCATTACTGAATTCCTCCTGAACGGCGCAACATTTCTTGCTGCAGAATGCTGATATTGTTTTTCATTTCATTATTGACGCTATTGGCTTGTGCCAGCTCAGCGCGAGCTTGGGCCAATTCGGCCTCAAGGCTCGCCTCTATGGCGTAACGATCGGCGCTAACAGTGTCCATATTGAGTAATGCGCTGCTTGCAGATTGAAGTTTAAGTCTGGCCTGTGCCAGTTCATTTGAGGCATATTGGCCGACTCTTGCTTGCTCTGCGCGGGCAATGGTGTGTTCAGCCCGTTCCATTTCTGCGGTCTTAGTCAATGGCGTTGAACTGCAGCCCACGAGCGCTGTTGCAATACAACCTGCCAATAAGAAGTGCTTGGCTCGCTGTAGACTGATTGGATATTGCTGTGGTTGTTGATTTTTATTGATGTTCATTTGAAATTCCTTTCTCGGAAACAGTGTCCAGAGTGTGGTCTTTAGGTTTGTTATTCCACCATGCACAGTCAATATGCTGGTGAATAGCCCCATTTTTGAGTCAGTTGGTATGAGTGAGTAATTTGACGCCACGGAAATTCATGATCTACTCCTCTGAGTAAAGAGGGCCGGTACACTAAGGGTTGCATCGGCTTGAGCTAAACGCAGTGTGTTACTGCATGGTTTAGTTTTTGCACTTAATCAATGAAACTTTTCCCTGTTTGTTCGTCACGTTCTAGGCTAACGAGTGATGATTTGGCTCTTTTTCAGTCCAGTTATCTTCCTTGTCGTTTGATTTAAGTTCTTCAACCTCGCTTATTGTGTGTGCTTTTACTGGTATCCACGTCTTGTTTAGCTTTATCTGCAACTGTGGTTTTGATCATCTGACGGTTGCGGGCTACGACGGGAGGATTGGCTTTGTTGGTGTCGGAATTTTGTGCATCGTTATCGATGGATTTATGTTGTTCTGTGAATTTTTTCATATAAACCTCAAGTAACCCGGTGTAGTGCAAGAGTGCATGAACCGTACATTCAGCATGACCTGCTAAATATTGAACGTCTGTGCGTTAGCGCGCATGGGATTAGTGATGGCAATATTGGCCGCTCGGCACGTTTTTTGTTTGCTGGGCGGGCCGATATAATCAATAATAATTCATTGATTACAAAGGTAATGTGTCGGATATTAGGCAGCATCAGTTTGCGCCATGTTGGCGTGTAGGGTTGATGACTGCCTGTTTTGTTTATGCTCTGCAGTACCAGTGTGGGTTTAGTACTGAAGTGGCATATGGGATAACGATAGAATGGCTGTTGTACGAGTGGTCTAGCCATCCGTTATGTGTATTTTTATCCACAGTACGTTTATGTTTGCTGCGCTTGTTGAGGTGGCATCAGCCGTTCTGATTCCAGCTTAACAACTGCGTAACATTCACAGCAGGTTTGTTCTAGTAACGCGCGATCGACCACTTCAATATTCCCACGACTGTAATTGATTACCCCCATGCGTTGCAGTTTGCCTGCCGCATCGGTGACACCTTCACGGCGTACGCCGAGCATATTGGCAATCAATTCTTGTGTCATTAACACGCGATCATCGGGCAATCTATCTATCGAAAGCAGTAACCAACGACACAGTTGCTGTTCAATACTATGGTGGCGATTGCAAACCGCGGTCTGGGCCATTTGGGTCAGTAGCACCTGACTGTAACGCAGTAACAGATGGAGCAGGGCGCCATGACGGTTAAATTCGTCTTTAAGCCGCTGACCAAACAAGCGATAGGCAACGCCAGCACTTTGCACCACAGCGCGACTCGTGGTGCTTTCTCCTCCCATAAACAGGGCAACGCCGACCATACCATCATTGCCAACGACAGCAATTTCAGCGGATGCCCCATTTTCCATCACATATAGCAGCGAAATAATCGAGTCCAGCGGGAAATACACATAACGCTGCTTTGAGCCTGCTTCACAGACTACTTGTCCGAGTTCTAATGGAACCAGTTCCAGATGCGGGAAAATACGTTGTTTGACTTCCTCTGGCAATTCACATAACAACCGATTGGATTCTGGCGGGAAGTGAGTTTCCGGTGGCGGTCGCTCTGATACAGATTTCAGTTTTAGTGTGTCCATTATGATAGCGTGTCCTTGTTTGGTGATGTCGCTAACTCAGGTTATAGCGAGAAACACCTATGCTATGTACGGTAGCGAACATAATGGCAGGTTTTTTGAATCGTTGAGTGGAAAATATGCACTTAAGTGCGCATTGAGTGATAGCAACTGCAGCAACGGGCAAGTAGAGCTTGCCGATCAAGAATATGTAATCGCCCACGATTATATGAAATGCTGCCGCGGGTCTGTAAATTGCCTGCGGCCTCGGTAATACTGCTTCGCCTAACACCCAGCATGTCGGCTAAAAATTGATGGGTTAGATATAACTCATCAGTCTGAATTCGGTCGTGACTCATTAGCAACCAACGTGCTAGCCGAGACTCAATGGAGTGAAAATGGGCACAGACTGCATTTTGTGATAATTGGCATAACAAGGTGTATAGATAAGTCTCTACTATTTGCTTCAGATTGGTATTTTGAGCGAGCAAGCCTTCAAAGGTTTCAATGGGGAGCCGCCAAGCTTGACCAGAACCTTGGATGATCGCCTCTGAAGGCACTTGCCGAGTGCCCAGCAAAGTCGTCGCTCCAAGCATACCTTCGTAACCAATCAAACCCATTTCCAATGCCGGATGTTTGGGGAGTTTAGCAATCAAAGAAATAAAAGCCGTTAAGGGAAAATAGACATATTGATATGACTCGCCAGGCTTGCACAGTAAGTCGGCAAAGTTAAGTTGGACTAATTCAGATTGCGATAATAAATCTGCTTGTTCCACCACTGGCAGATGACGGATTAATCGGTTCTGAATTTGTGGGGCTAATGTGTCTTGGTGTTGAGTGGGCATAGCGGTTCAACCTGTGGTGGCATTGACTTGGCACCAGAAAATCTGCTGCAAAAAGAAGGGCCGCAGCATCAGAACGCGGCTGCGGAATGATGGAGATTAAATGGCTAGTTTTTTAGTTGCGGTGAAGGTGCGCCAGATTTTAGTTGCATATCATTTTTGACTGAAATGACGCCGGGGACTTTGCTTGTTAGTTTTACCGCAGTATTGATATCTTCACGCGATTTCACAAACCCGCTGAGCTGGACCACGCCTTTAAAGGTTTCAACATTAATCTCGGCCACACTTAAGTTTTTATCACCTAAAATGGCAGCTTTCACTTTGGTGGTGACCACACTGTCGTCTAAATACTCGCCAGTACCTTCTTTGTTGTATGCAGAACTGCAACTGGCCACGGCGACTAAACCTAGAGCCAGCAGGAAGATTCTTAACATTTTAATTGTTCTCATCAGATTATCCTTTTTGATAAAGAGTAAAAATGGGGCGCATTAGCTAACGCGTCCCGTTAACAGCAATATAATCAGCACCAGTAGCACTATGCCTATAAGGCCACCTGGACGATAACCCCAGTTTCGGCTATGGGGCCAAGTGGGGAGCATGCCGAGAAATAACAAAATTAAAATAATCAATAAAATAGTCGCAATTGACATGGCTAATCTTCCTGATACCGGGGCAATTTTGCACTGGGTAACATGAGTCTGTGCCGTGGCAAATGGGATGTCGGTACGCTGGCGCACTTACAGGGATCTGACGAGTCGATGTGTTTATATTCGTATTACCTGATAAGCGGTATGCCGAACAGAGCGAGTGATTGTAGAGATGCATACTCTAACTTATGTCCAATGACGGACATGTTCAATTCGAAACCAACGTTTGGTATTTCACTTATTCCGTTGTCCAGTTTCATGGGCTGCGCTAATAAAGAGGTCAACAAAATGAATTATCATGATCGCGATGTTTACGGCATTTACAACAATCCACAGTTCGCTTCTCCATCATTGGCACAAGGACCCGGCCCATATCTGATGGGCGCTGAAACACTGATCGGCAATAATGTTGTTAATAATTCTGGTGAAACCTTAGGGGATATCAAAGAAATTATGCTTGAAGTGGAAACGGGCCACGTCGGGTATGCGGTACTGTCGTTCAGTACTTATTTTGGTTTTGGAGAAAAGCTGTTTGCAGTGCCTTGGAAGATGCTGACACTTAATCATGAGCAAAAATGTTTTGTCATGGACATATCATTAGAGCGACTCAAAACGGCGCCGGGTTTTGACAAAGGCCATTGGCCCAATATGAAAGATGTTGAATGGGAAAACGAACTGCACGATTACTACGGTAGCCGTAGGGATTAATGGTGTTAAGCAGGGGATTTATCCCCTGCGTTATTATTTGGATTCGGTAAATATGTATAAATGTGGTTGTGTCTATCAAGTGAGTAGGGCCACACGCATTTTAGTTCTTAGACATTAGCTCATCGTTATAGTTGACACCTAATAACGATAAAAGTTTGAGCTAGCGTATTATCGAAAGTCACCAGCGTGTATTGCTGATCAATGTCTTCGCTTCATCAAATGATTAAAGCCTTGTCGAAAGATAAGGCTTTTTTGTTTTTCTATTTTAAGTTTAAATCCCTATTTAAGGTAAATCTGATGTTTTCGGATTTGTACTACAGCTTATTTTACTTGATGTCGCTAGATTGCTCCGTTTTCTTGATTTTTTCTCCATAGGTGATGAGGGAAGAGTCATATTTAACAGTGGATATATCGAATAGATAATTTCAGCTTACTGTTCATGCTGTTGTCATCTGCGTCATTAAAGCTAAGCTCATTAGTATTTAGCTCAGTTATCTAAAGGATTTATATGGTTGAACACATTACTGGCATGCTAGCGCTAATTGGAGTGCTATCGTTATTTTGTCAATGGCTTGGCTGGAAACTGCGGTTACCAGCGATTTTACCCTTGTTGCTATGTGGGCTCACTTTAGGCCCTGGGCTTGGATTCCTCAATCCTGATGCGATTTTTGGTGATTTGCTTTTTCCGATAATTTCCCTCGGGGTCGCCGTGATTTTATTTGAAGGGGCTTTGACTCTTAATTTTAAAGAAATCAAAGATCATGGTCGTATGGTGACGCATCTTGTGACTATTGGTACTGTGATCACTTGGGCCTGTATCAGTACGGCCACCTTTTATTTGCTGGATTTTAGTTGGGAAATTGCATTGCTCTTTGGGGCGCTAGTGGTAGTGACTGGGCCTACGGTTATCGTGCCAATGCTCAGAAGTGTGCGTCCTAAATCCCAGCTAGCGAGTATATTGCGTTGGGAAGGCATAGTGATTGACCCAATAGGCGCGCTGCTCGCAGTGTTAGTCTTTGAATACATAACCGTTGCCAGCGATCAAACGACACATGTGCTTTATGCCTTAGGCTCTATGTTGTCCCTCGGATTAGGACTTGGCGCAGTGGCGGGTTATCTAACGGGACAAATCTTAAGACACAACCTATTGCCACACTATCTGCGTAATACCGCCGTTTTGACCTTAATGCTGGGTATCTTTGTCGGCTCAAACCTATTACAAGAAGAATCGGGCTTATTGACTGTGACGGTTATGGGCATTTGGCTTGCGAATATGCGTGGTGTGGATATTGCTGAAATCCTTGAATTTAAAGAAACATTAACCGTTCTGTTGATTTCAGCACTGTTTATTTTACTGGCGGCGCGATTAGATTCTAATGCCATGCTCGACTTAGGTTGGGGTGGATTAGGAGTATTAGCCGTGACTATGTTGTTAGCGCGGCCGCTGAGTATTTGGTTTTCAGGTATCGGTACCTCTTTGTCGAAAGCGGATAAGTGGTTTTTATGCTGGATTGCCCCTCGAGGCATTGTGGCCGCGGCGGTATCTTCGTTATTTGCAATCAAGTTAGAAGCCAATAATGTGCAGGGCGCAGATGCAATTGTGCCCTTAGTGTTCTTAATTATTATCGGCACTGTAGTGGTCCAAAGTTTAACGGCGGGACGTTGGGCACGATTTCTTGGGGTTAAAGCCGATTCTGCCCAAGGTTTATTGATCTTTGGTGCCTCTAAATTTTCCAGAGAGTTAGCGAAAATTTTAAAAGCCAAAGATGTCAAAGTGCTACTGGCTGATAATAACTGGGACAACATTAGGCTTGCTCGTATGGATAATATTCCAGTGTATTTTGGTAATCCTGTTTCGGAACATGCTGAAACTTATATGGATTTAACTGGAATTGGCCGCGTATTGATTATTTCACCTTACCGACAGTTAAACCCGTTAGTGAGCTTTCATTTCCAAGACTTTTTTGGTGCTAAAAAAGTTTTTGGTCTTAATAATACCGAAGTAGGCAGTGCGCGCCACCAGCTCTCTGAAAGTTATAAGCAACGTTTATGTTTGTTTGGTGATGCAGTGTCTTATGCCAAGATAGCCAGCCTAATGGCGAAAGGCGCTCAACTGAAAGTAACGAATTTAACCGAAAACTTCAGCTTTGAACATTTTCGTAAACGTTACGGTGAGACGGCAATACCACTGGTTTACCTGACAAAAGAAGGTAAGGTCGTCGTTGTTTCGGGTAATGATACCGTATTTCCGAATGGCATTGAGCTTATCAGTCTATTGCCAATTGAAGCCTTAGAAGAAGCCAAAGTGCAGCAAGCAATTGCAGAGCGGGAAGCCCAAGAAAAAGCAGCAGAATCTGCTTTAGCAAAGGTAAAAGCGGAAGAGCATGAAAGCGAAGGTGATGATGCTGTTGGATAAGTTAAAGTTACCAAAAGATTTATTATCGAAATATTTTTTGACTAGCTGAAGAATATTTCTCAAATAGCACATTCAAGGCATCATAGCTGCGTGAGTTTTATGGCCAATCTTACTGCAGCTATAGATTACAGCCCAAAAAAGAGTATTAAAAATAACTTGGCTAGAAAGCCATGTTTATGCAGAAAGTTAGCTCTTATACAAGCAGTCATTACACTACTGAATAAGCATTTTGCACTAAGGAACGTATGGTCGATTCTATGCATTCAACCGCGAGATTGAATTGAGTCTCGTTTTCGGCGCCACCAAGGCTCAAGCGGATAAAATTGTCATGGCAATTAAAGTCATCACCATTACGGACTAATATGCCTTTTGCGGCCAGTGCGGTAACGAGATGATGGGCTTTGATATCTTCTGGCAGTTGTATCCAACCGTTTAACCCTCGCCAAGTTTGGGTTAATCCCAGCCGTTCGCCCATGGCGATACAGTGACGTTGGCGTTGACGTACGAGCGTATCTCGTTCTGCAGTGATATGACCTTTCTTTATCAACTGACAGGCTATTTCAATATTCAGCGGCGACACCATCCAGCATTGGCTATGAATAGCGAGTCGCACTTGGGCGATAAGGGGGTCAGGAACCAGAATAAAACCTTGCCTTAAGCCGCCAGAAAACAATTTTGACAGGCTGGAAATATAAATCACCCGTGGTATCGCCAGCTGTTTTGCTAATTGCCACAGGGGTGAATGCCATTCTTCAGGTAAACAATAATTCACGTCATCTTCAATGATATAGAATTGATATTGCTCTGATAATTCAAGGATTTTCTGCCGTTGTGATTCACTGTATTGAATGCAAGTGGGGTTTTGATTATTCAGTGTGAGATAGACTAATTTAGGGTTGTGGATCTGTAATAGGGCTTCAAAGCACGGCAGATCTAATCCTTCGTGGGTAAGGGGCACACCAACGCTAGTGACGCCAAGCTGTTTAGCACAAATTCTCACGCCTGGATAACTGTATTGCTCGTGTAACAGTACATCGCCTATTGATAAAAATGCGCTCAAACAGGCAAAAATGGCTTGCTGGCCGCCATGGGTAAAGACCAGTTGCTCGGGCGTTTGCTGTATGCCGCGTTGGTTTAACCATTGGTGGAACACTTGTTGGTGTTGATCTAATGGACTGGCGCGATAACCGAGTAACTGACTCAACTTAGTGGGGTCTTTCGCTAATTGGCTGAGGCAATCGCTTAGGGTGCTGATTTGATCTGTGAGTGGTTGCTGACAGGTCGCCATATTCAATTGTACGTTACCCATTTCAGGTACAGGGGAGGCGTTGACATAGGTGCCATCTCCCACACGCGCTTCGACGTAACCTCTTTGTTCCGCCAATGCATAGGCGCGGGTCACAGTGCCAATTGTGATGCCTAAGGCATCAGCTAAACGGCGCTGCGGTGGCAGTTTACTGCCTTGGGTTAACACCTTCTGCAAAATGCCTTGTTCTATGGCACTGACTAAGCGCTGATATTTCGGGCCTGAAAAAGTCGTTAGGTCTGGCGTCCAGATTGTACCCATGACAATAAATCCATTGATCTCTAATATTCTCCGTATATTATTTATTGCATCTTTTTATGTCAACAAATGTATGCATACAATTTAAGGCGAATATGAATACTGCACTGCTTTATGATCCACAATTATGGACTTTAATGGCCTCGACCGCGCTGTTTTGCGCGACGATGACAATGACTCCAGGACCGAACAATATTCTCTTGGCTAGCTCTGGAGCGCATTTTGGTGTGCTGCGTACCGTGCCACATATTGCAGGGATCCGCTTGGGTTCGACCTCTTTACATCTTGCGGTATTATTCGGCCTCGGTACCTTGTTTGAAGCATTACCGGTATTGCACCAAGTATTGAAATATTTTGCTTTAGCATATTTGCTGTATCTCGCGTACAAATTAGTGACGTCGCCAGTGCAGAGCACGCATTTGGATGATGGGCGAAAACCTATGACGCTCATTGAAGCTGCATTATTTCAATGGATTAACCCTAAATCTTGGATGTCGACGATTACCCTGTGTAGCGCTTTTACATTAAGTGGCGATGGCTTTTGGTTGAGTGCGTTTCTTGGCGTATTAATGTTCAACATAGTGGGATTTCCTGCATCATTTACTTGGGTATTTGTTGGTGCAGCGATCAGTAAGAAACTCAATACCGATAGACGTAAGCGCCATTTTAATTGGTTTATGGGCAGCTTGCTCTTAGTGTCATTACCTATGATATTACGCTAGCTTGGCTTGAATTAAGTGCCTAAGCCTATAAATATTCTGAGGAAGACACTCGCGTAATGATTGGCTTTATGCCATAACCAACATACTATTGATGGCTTTTTAGGTAATGACCTTTTAGCTGAACATTTTCAGTCTCAGTTATACTTGTTGCTTATCTTGATAGTGTGTATATGGAGGTTGCCGAGTGAAGTTCCCTAGTTTGATTTCGTTTATGCCGGGATTGGCGCAATTATTACAATATGAAAAGCAATGGCTTAGGGATGATGTGCGCGCAGGCTTATCCGTTGCCGCTGTGGCATTACCCGTAGCGATTGCTTATGCCCAGCTTACTGGTGTGAATGCTGCCGTGGGTTTGTATTCCTGCGTATTACCAATGTTGGTATACGCACTATTTGGCACCTCAAAACAATTAATCGTGGGTCCAGATGCGGCGACTTGTGCTGTTATCGCCGCGGTTGTCACGCCCCTAGCTGCAGGGGATAGCATGAAGCACTGGCAGTTAGTGATGACCATGACGGCCATGACAGGCTTTTGGTGCTTGATTGCGAGTCGTTTTAGGCTGGGGGTGCTCGCCGATTTTCTATCAAAGCCGATTTTGATGGGACTGCTTAATGGTGTTGCAATTACCATTATCGTGGGACAGTTTTCAAAAATATTCGGTTTTACCTTCGATGAGCGTTATCTAATCGAACGCCTCAGCGGTGCGCCTTCTTACTTATCCAAAACCCATTGGCCGACATTGACTATGGGGATTGTGACGCTAGCGACTTATGCCTTAGTGAAACGGTTTCGTCCTCAATGGCCTGCTTCTATGTGCGCAATGGCGATGGCGGCTTTCCTTGTTTGGGTGTTTAACTTGACGAGCTTTGATATTAGCGTCGTCGGAGAAGTGACCTCAGGATTACCTTCATTCCAAGCGCCTGTATTTGATTTAGGTATCGCCCGTGAGCTTGTGGTACCAGCGCTTAACTTAGCCATGGTGAGCTTTGTGAGCATGATGTTGACGGCTCGAAGCTTTGCTGCAAAAAACGGTTACGATATAGATGCCGATAAAGAGTTCAGGGCGTTAGGTATAGCCAATATAGCGTCTGCCATATCTCAAGGTTTTGCGGTGAGCGGCGCGGATTCCCGCACTGCGGTTAATGATGCCAATGGTGGTAAGAGCCAGTTAGTGTCTATCATTGCGGCGGTATTGATTGGTGTTGTGGCGCTATTTTTCACTGCGCCTTTGAAGTTTATCCCCAGTGCCGCCTTAGGTGTGGTGCTGGTAATTGCCTCTATCTCGCTTATCGATTTAAAGTCACTGTGGAATCTGCGAGTGCGGGATAGGTCTGCTTTTCTACTTGCCTGTATCACCTTGTTCTCTGTGTTGTTTATTGGGGTTATCCCTGGGATAACCTTGGCTGTATTACTGGGTTTATTCCAGTTCCTCGCTACTGTGATGCGGCCTACGGATCAAGTGCTTGGTTTAGATCATAAGGGCGTTATCCGCAGTGTCGATGAATCGGGTAAAGCTAAATCGGTTCCAGGAGTATTTATATATCGCTTTAATTCGCCGTTAACTTACTTTAATGCGACGTATTTTAAGCGCCGTTTACTGGAAAAGTTTATTCGGGAATCTGAGCCGGTCGATTGCATCATTATTGATGCAGTGCCTTGTTTTACCCATTTGGATTTAAGTGTGATGGCCATGTTGGCTGATTTGCATCAACTGCTTAAAAAACGTGGCGTTCGTTTAGTGCTTGCGGGACGTAAACGGCAGATGCTGAGTTGGTTTGAGCAAGCGGGTATGCAGACAGGGGAAGGCGGCATTTTGATCCGACCAGATTTGTATCTCGCCCTTAAAATGAATCAAAGCTATAAACAAGCCTTGGCTGAAGGGCAAGCGCCTGTGATCCAAAAAGTTCCTGATGACTCGGTATTGTTGCACAGTCATTTGTAGTTAACTGTAATGCCTTGTTTGATTAAACTGGGTCGTAAAAATAGCGCAGCTTAAGGTTGCGCTATTTTTTTGTCTTAATTTGATAAGTAAATCAATGGTATGACTAGTTTTTTGAAGGTATTCAGTTTTACCGTTTAGTCTTTGAGAATTCTATCTAGGGGAATAAAACCGTGAAAACCATAATAACCCATAGGGCCGAGTATCAGACTCAGTAGGCACCATAAGCACTTTTTATTGGTGCTGAGATCCACTTTACTCTTGAAGGCCCGAAGGGCAAATAGACAATGCAATAGCACCAGGCCCCCAAGCATAATAACGATATTAATATCCATATTTTCCAACTGTCTTATCCTTGTGTTCTATCATTCACGTCCTTGAGTCTTTAGGCGTGGTTACTTTTCTTGAGAAGATTGTCTAGTTACGATTAGCTAAATTAGTTACCTAGTGGCAAATACCTTACTCGAATATTTTACCGATGGCTATAACATAAAATAAAAATAATCTTTAAATCTTATTGGTTTACACGTCTCCTAACAAGCAAATTGGAGAATGGCTAGCGTCCCAGATCACATATTTTTCCATCGCACGAATAAATATTTCACTCGAAATAAGTCGATTTAGCCAAGCGGCGACTCGCGGAAAATCATCACTCAGTGCACGTTTAAGATCCACTGCGGCAAACTGGCGTACAAAAGGTACGATTGCGTAGTCGGCAAGGCGAGGTGTATCGGCGACTAAAAAGGGGTGTTGCCCTAAGCATGTTTCAAGTTGCAGGAGGAAATGACTCGCCTGCTGATAATAATAAGCTTGCGTTTGCTCAGGGTAACGGTCGGCATATTTATAGCGGTCAAGCCATGGTTTAAATTGCTGATCATTTTGCGCGATAAGTTGTGCCATTTTATCTTCAATAGCAGGATTTTGCTGACACAATAGATCTAAGGGATCTGCTTGCGTGAGTGCCCAGCGCATGATCTCAAGACTTTCGGCAATCACCTCGCCGTTTGCTAGCACTAATACCGGCACAGTACCCTTAGGTGAGGCAGCTAGCATTTGTGGTGGTTTGGCTTTAAGGGTGATTTCACGGACTTCAACATTGCATTGGGCTAATAAGAGTCCCAAACGTGCTCGCATAGCATAGGGGCAACGGCGGAAGGTGTATAAGACGGCTAGCGTCATTCGGATTTCCTCTACTGTGCGGCGCCATGCGTGGAAGTTGATGCGACTAAAGCTGACGTCAGCATGTTTATGCATGCTTATTGACGACGCGAGTATGCCAATGCAAATGTTGTGTGCCAATCATGCAATATTCAAAGGGCGCAGATGGTAACGCTTTCATACTGGGATTTCTGTTTAATTTGCCATCATAGAATGATTTTTCTCACCACTGTGCGTAAAGAATTAAAGACCCTGTATTTTATCTGTGTTTATCTTGCTGTGACTCAGGTAGAATTCCGCGCTATTTTTGGGATCTGCAGCCAGTCTACAGATGATTGATTTGTTTATGCACTGGAAATTAAGTTCCAGCCAGCAAAGAGGGTGTTATGGCTAAAGTTGTCGTATGTGCGTTATATAAATTCGTGTCGTTACCGCATTTTGAATCTATCCGAGCGCCATTGCTCGCTATGATGGAACAGGCCGAGATCAAAGGCACTCTGCTCCTCGCAAGTGAAGGGATCAATGGCACAGTTGCGGGCACTCAAGAAGCGATTGAAGCGTTATTAGTGTGGCTTAATAGCCAAAATGGCCTAGATAATATCGTTCACAAGTTATCATTTGACGATGAAATGCCGTTCTACCGCACTAAAGTCAAACTGAAAAACGAAATCGTGACTATGGGCGTTGAAGGTATTGACCCACTTAAAGTGGTTGGCACCTATGTGAAGCCTCAAGATTGGAATGCGCTGATTTCTGATCCGGACGTGATTTTAGTCGACACCCGTAACGACTATGAAGTGCAAATCGGCACTTTCAAAAATGCTATTAATCCTGTGACTGAAACCTTCAGAGAATTCCCTGAATATGTGAAGCAGAATCTTGATCCTGCTAAACATAAGAAGGTCGCCATGTTCTGTACTGGCGGTATTCGCTGTGAGAAATCAACTGCTTATTTAAAAGAGCAAGGCTTTGACGAGGTCTATCATCTCGAAGGTGGTATTCTTAAATATCTCGAAGAAGTGAAAGAGGAAGAAAGCCTGTGGGAAGGCGAGTGCTTTGTATTTGATAACCGCGTTGCAGTGAACCATGACTTGAAGAAAGGCCAATACGATCAATGTAATGCTTGTCGTATGCCAATCACCGAAGCTGAAAAACAGAGCCCTGCCTATGTGCAAGGTGTCAGTTGCCCACATTGTATCGATAAAATTTCTGACGAGCAGCGTAAACGTTTCGTTGAGCGTGAGCGCCAAGTTAATCTGGCAAAAGCCCGTAACGAAGCGCATATCGGTAGCGATGTAAATCAAGTGATTGAAGCGCGCCGTGAGAAAAAAGAAGCGCAGCGTCGACTCGCCGCCGAGAAAAATAACGCGAAAAAATCGCAAGCGCTTTAACTTTATATGCCATTAGATGAGTAGTGAGTTAGTCATGAGTTCGCACTGAGCTCATTTCGTACTTAGGCAGCTCGCACTCTGGCCCGACTCGTTCGGGCCATTTTTTTATGCCGATTTTAGTTTTAGCGTGAATGTGCTTTTAGGCCATTATTTAACTCATTATTTATCATAGCGCTATGCCGAAAACCTTAAATTTATGATAACTTTCAGTCGCTAGTATTAAAAACGTTAGTATTAACAACGCTAGCATTTCAAAAAAGTCGAGTGCTATATACGAAGGGAGCGATTCAGTGCAAGGTAGGCAAAGCGCATGAGCATTTGGAAAGAGCTATACGATATTTTCGATAAGGAACGCAGTCGCTGGCAGCAATCGAGCGCCAGTAAGCAGGCGATTGCCTTTGAGTTAAAAGCCAATTTGGGTTTTCTGGCCGATGCCTTAAGCAGCGGTTTATCGCAAAGCGCGATCGCCAGCGGTTTAGAATGCAGTATTTTTGAGGCAAAACTGAAAGAGGGCGCAGCACTCACTGCGTTAAATCGCCGTAAAGTGACACTGAAATTTATTGGTGAATTTGCCGAGTTTAATAAATATGTCGGTAAAGAGAACGACGCTTTAGTCGAGAATGCTTACGCTAGAATCAAATCGCTGCAGAAGTTAGTCGCGGCTGAGCCCAATAAAAATCATGATCTTAAGATTAAATCCCTGTTTCGCTTTTTAGTCTTTTTAGTGGCGCACCTTGAGGAGCAGCCATTGAGTCGCACATCAGCGAAAAAAGCCTAAGGCTGATGAGTGGCATTGGCTAGCTTGTTATTTGAGAGACAAAAAAGGCGCCTGTGGCGCCTTTTCTATGTTTGCGAACGTCATTGCTCAGTGTTTATAGCGCAGTCTTTAAAAGACGTGTTCAAGAGCCATCTTTAGACTCACTCTTTAAAAGCCGCCATTGAATTTAGCGCTTAGGTGGTTCAGTTTTGCTTTGATCTGCTTTATTGGGTTCTGAGTCCGCTGAACTTGGTTTGCTTGAAGCCGCATGGTCATCATTGTCTGCTGCCGAAGGCTTGGCAGTATCTGACTTTATCTGCTTATCTTTACCATGTTGACCGAACTGCGGCAGTTTGAACTTAGCACTGTACTTCAACGCAGCAAGATTGCTGGCGATGACACCGACGATCAAAATAATAATGATCCAGACTTCTAAGGTCGACATACTCAGCTCCTGTTTCGAATTGACTCGCGCACACCTAACGGGCGATTAATCAACCGCTAAACGTTGCTCACATTTACGAATGTCTTCTGGCGTATCAACTTCAATAGAATCAAAGGCGCTAATGGCGATTTTGATCTTATGGCCGTACTCTAATGCACGTAATTGCTCGAGTTTTTCCAGATCTTCTAGACGACCTAATGGTAGGGCGGCGAAGGCCTGTACGAATTTGCGTGTATAAGCATACACACCTAAGTGTTTATAAACGGGGTAATCTTGAGTATCGCGGCCAAAAGGAATACGCGAACGAGAGAAATACAAGGCGTAGTTGTTGTTATCGAACACCATCTTCACATGCATAGGATCGTCAAGCTCGGCTTTATTGACGATTTCAAAGCCTAAGGTGGCCATTTCAAACTCACCAGGGTGACGCTCGAAGAGGCTGATGACTTGCTCGATAGAGGTTGGGTCAATAAGAGGTTGATCGCCCTGTAGGTTGATCACTAAGTCGTCATCTTTTAGTCCCAGTTGGTTTATTGCATCATTGATACGATCTGTACCCGAGGCTGCATCTGGGCTGGTCATGACTACTTTGCCGCCAAAACTTTCAACGGCCGCTTTAATGCGATCATCATCGGTAGCGACGTAAATATTGGTGAGGCCTTTGGCTAACGACGCGCGTTCATACACGTGTTGGATCATTGGCTTGCCGTTAATCGGGGCTAAGGGTTTGCCCGGGAAGCGGCTTGAACCGTAACGAGCCGGGATTAACAGAGTCACATTCATCAAATTATCCTACTTTTATCAAAGATATACAGTGTAGATATACAATGCATATAGACAAAAGGGCTCACAATTGAGCCCTTTTAACATGTGTTAGAGCTTAGATACGACGGAACAGGGCAGTCAACATTTCATCTGTGACTTTCTCTTCCCAACCCGCGCCGTAAACGTTAGCCCATAGTGGACCCATGCTCTTAGTCACGGCAACCATTTTCGCTATGGTTTCGTCTGGCAGATCTTTACAGATGTTCTTCGGCAGCGTGATGTTATGTTTCTTCATCATCAGACGGAACTCTTCAACGCCTTCTGGATAGAATTCTTCTAACACATCAAAGGCGATACAGTTGCCGATACCGTGATGGTAACCCAGGATATAGGACAGACCGTAAGAAACCGCATGACAGGCACCCACTTGGCTATACGCTATGCTCATTCCGCCCATGAAAGACGCCATCATTAGCTTGTCGTCTTTTTCTACGTGGTCGTCTAAGTACACTTGGCGACATAAATCCATGGCTTTTTCAGCGTAGGATTTAGAGAACTCGTTTAAGAAGGTACCTTGTAAAGATTCAACACAGTGGATATAGCAATCCATACCTGTATAGAACCATTGGTCCGTTTCCACGCCTTCGATTAACTCAGAATCCATGATGATTTGATCGAATACTGTGTAATCTGAGTTCAGGCCTAGCTTACGCACTGGACCACATAATACGGCGGTGCGTGACGCTTCTGCACCAGTACCAGAAATCGTTGGGATACCAATGTGGTGTACCGCGGGGTTCTTGATCAAGTCCCAACCTTGGTACATGGCAGAGCCACCTGGGTTTGTCAGCATCAGCGATACCGCTTTAGCCACGTCCATGGTTGAACCGCCACCTAAACCGACGACGCTCACTGGCAGTTTGCTATTGAAAGCTTGAACTTGTTCAGTCAGGGCATCGATTTGAATTGTGCTTGGCTCTTCATCAACGTTAACCCAAATTACCATGTCTTGTGCTTTAGCTGGAATGCGGCCCTCAAGGGCTTTGCCTTGATGCACGTCATCGACTAAAAACACCACGAAGTCGTCGGCGGTTTTACGTTCAGCAGCTAACACTTCATCCAATTGGACGAATGAGCCACGGCCGAAGATCATTTTTTCAACTACTTTAAAATTCTTAAAACTCATTGCAACAAACTCCCGTAGAATTATTGGGCAAATGCTTTCTTGATGTTTTCGATACGCTCGGCGATCTGAGCATCGGTCCAAGACAACTTGATGAGCATAGAAATCGTGCGGCTCATAATGGCATCGGATTTAGGCACAGAAACTTGAGTATAGTCAGGTCTGTCGGCGATTAATGTGATTGGCAACGCAGCAGATGCCTTAAGCTCCTGAATGTGTTTCCAGTTTTTCAAATAATGCCAGTTGTTTACATACCAGTAGAAGCAGCCATCAACGCCGTTTTCAGCCAGTTTTTTGCTGATTTCTTGCGTGCGCGCTTCGGTTGGCAACATAAAGGTTAAGAAGCCAGCCGAGTCGCCTTCGGGATCAGGGATTTGGCGGAAGGTGACTTCTGGGATAGCGGCCATTGCATCTTTAATGGTCTTTTTGTTTTTACGTTGAATATCGATAATGGTATCGAGTTTACGTAACTGCGCTAACCCTAAGGCGGCATTCATTTCCGAAATACGGAAGTTCAAGCCAATGATAGGGTGTGACTCTGCGCCGCGGTCTTTACCAATATGGTCATGGCCGTGATCTGAGAACATGTGCGCATTGTTGTAGATTTCTGTGTTGTTAGTGATCACAGCGCCACCTTCACCACAGGTGATGGTTTTGACTGAATCGAATGAGTAACAACCCACATCACCGATAGTACCTAGGGCTTGGCCCTTGTAGCTGCCACCGATGGCTTGGCAAGCATCTTCTAAAATCAGTAAGTTATGTTTTTTACAGACGGCTTTGATCTCGTCCATCTTCGCCATAGAACCGCACATGTGCACTAAGTTGATGGCTTTAGTGCGTGGGGTAATCGCGGCTTCGATACCTTCTGGAGATAAACACAATGTCTCATCGATTTCGGCAAAAATCGGAATAGCGCCTGCCATAAAAATCGCTTCAACTGAGGCTACAAAGGTAAAAGGTGGCACGATAACTTCATCGCCAGCACCAATGCCTGCAGCCATCATGGCCGTTTGCAGCGCAGCAGTACCGCTTGATAAAAGGTGAGCATGCTTCACGTTCATCTTCTCGCACAGTAGTTGCTCCATATCGCGCGTCTTCCAGCGATCATTACGCATATGGTCGAAGTTGTAACGGAAGGTAAAACCGTTTTCCATAACGTCAGCGACTTCCTGCTTCTCTTCAGGACCAAATAATTCAAAACCGGGCATGGAAGGTATCTCCTTAGAATTTGTGGCGCATAGGTCGCCTGCAATTAACTGGCGGATTATAACTGGCGTAATAGACCCTTGCGATGTTTTATTGCTGAAAATTGTCATGGAAAAAGAAAAACCTGCACAGGGGCAGGTTTTATCTGAGCATAGATGACACTCAGCTAAGGGTTAAAAGCCTACATTCAGGCCGTTAGCGTGGATTGGCTAAGCCATGTTCACGGTCAACTGTGACATCTAAATCTGTCAGTAAACCGTTATCAATGCCGTAAATCCAGCCGTGTACCGCCACTTCTTGGCCGCGATCCCAAGCTTCTTGCACTATGGTTGAACTGGTCACATTAGCAACCTGCTCAATCACGTTTAGCTCGCACAGGCGATCAAAACGTTTGGCTTCGTCCATCTGTTGTAATTCTTCCTGATAAATACGATAGATATCACGTAAATGCCCGAGCCAGTTATCGATGAGTCCTAAGCGTTGCTGACCCATGGCCGCGCGCACACCACCACAGCCGTAGTGACCCACCACCATAATATGCTTCACCTTGAGCACATCGACGGCGTATTGCAGTACAGATAAGCAGTTAAGATCGGTATGGATCACCATGTTGGCGATATTACGGTGAACAAAGACTTCACCGGGCATAAGATCAATGATTTGGTTTGAGGGTACGCGACTATCTGAGCAGCCAATCCACAGGTATTCAGGATGTTGCTGTTTCGCTAATTGTTCAAAAAAATCAGGATTTTCTTGGCGTATACGTCCGGCCCAGCGGCGGTTATTGTCGAATAAAGGTTTGAGTAGTTTCATTTTAACCTATTGTTTTATTGACATATAAAATGTCTTCTCATGCTCTAATTCATGCAAGCAGCACATTTTTAGCAAGAGTATACCAGCAAATTTTGATCTGCTGGTCTATCCAATTAAGGTTTGAATCAGGATATTGAAAAATCGAGATTATTTTTTCTTAATAGTACTGCAAATGGATAAGCCCTCTCTGAGGGGGCAAGCACTATTTGATAGTGTGTTTGTTGCTTATATCGCGTTAATGCTGAGTGGAAACCTTGTCCGCCACAGGTTAAGGCGGACAAGGATGATGCTGTATGGGTTAGAACTTACTGATCACTTTCACGCTGTCGTTTACTTCGCTGACGTCAACAAATCCGATCATATTGGGATTGGCGGCAATCAATGCGAGCATTTCAGCGCTGGAGTCGACGACTTTGGGCGGTTGACCTTGGCCTGAAAAGACCAGTTTTGACCAATAGGCTTTTAACTGACTCTCGGTTTTATTAAGGATCTGTTTAACAAAGGCATCACGTGCGGGCGTGCCTTCAGGTTGATCGAGTGCGACGACAGTGCCACCACTGGGGAAAGACTTGAGTTTGCCTAAATAGATCCGTGAAATATCCGCAGCGCTAATTTCTGACGTATTAGAAGGGTGCACCACGACGGCAATTTCGGCTTGAACACAGGCACTGCCAAGTAGAAGCGCACTGGCGACTAAGGTTTTTATCATCAACCGAGAACTTATTAATAGTTTCATGCTTAACTCCTTAAAAAACTAAGTCTATTGCCATACTCAGCAACTGTTCATCGGAGGACGGTTTGTCGTTACTGTAGTTGGTGTACTCTAGTTTCAGTGCGGCAGAAGGATGGAAATCCCAGCGGGTGCCTATGATGTAGTAGGCGCTGTCTTCCTGTTGTGCTTCAAGCGCCGCTTGTGTTCCAAAAACAAGCGGTGCGAGTGCAGCTTGGTTTGCCGGTGGCAGACCATTGTAAACAGGTAACATAGCGTCATAGGCATCGTATTGGGGCTCACCTTTATCAATACCGTAGGTTAAGTGGAAGGTGAAATCGTGATAGCGGATCCCGCCGGAAACAAAGGCTGAATCTTGAATATTAAAGCTACTGGGATCGACATCAATTCGTGTATATTCGGCCAAAATAAACCATTTTTCAGCATCATATTTAATGTTAGCGCCAATGAGTAACGCGCTGTCATTAATCGGTAAAAGATCATCAACTACTTGCTGAGTAAAGAGTCCGGTTTGAGAAATTGCATTACCTAAGCCAAGCAGTGCGGGTAATTCGTAGGAGAAATCGGTAACTATGCCAATATTTAAACCGTACTCAAACCCTGAGGTTACAAAGTTAAAGTTCATTATGTGGCCCTCGGCGGAGAAGGGCGCAGGAGGCGTTGATGAACCGGTAGGTGAGTAGTCAGAAACTGAAGTGGTAATGTATTTATAGGTCAAACCTACTTCGGTATCGCCCCATAAATCGGCATAAACTAAGCCTACACCTTCACCTGAATTAAATGGCAGTGAGTAAACTCCGCGGGGCGGAGTGATCCAATGATAGGCATAGCCTACATCAATATAATCGGAGTATTTATAGAGATTAAAACGTTGGCGACCCGCCATAAGCATAAGTTTGTCGCTGATGTCATAGGAGATATAAGCCCATTCGAATTCAGCGCTATAATCGTTACTGCCTCTGGATAGCACTTGTGCAGTAGCTCTTAAGCCACTACCAAGATCGGCGGTAAATTGTAAGGCAACTTTGGAATCATTATTAAAATCGAGTTCTTTATCGTAACCATAATAGCTTTTATCGTCACTTAGACTTGAGCCCGCGACAATAGAGGCAAATCCATTTATTTGAACATCGGCATAAAGAGACGGTATATAAAGTGTGCTGAATACGCAGAGGGCAACTGTACTTTTTCTCATGGCAGAATACCTTGTTGAGGGAATACAGTATAAAGGTAGTTGATAATTAGTAGATTTCACCTTTGTGCAACATTTTTAAGCCGCTTGGAACAAAAACAAGGTCTTTACTTGTTAATAGAGGTTTCACAGGTGAGTTTAATGAAACGAGGCGTGCTCAATAACTGACTTTAATAAAGTAAAGCCTAATGTATTTATCTATAAAATAGGAATTAAGTATGGGTGAGCAATATTGATATAAGCACATCTTAGTAACATGTGCTAAGTAGAAATACTCATCTTCAAGATGCGAGTTTTCGCACCTTGAAGCGTAGATTTAGCGATTGATTAATAATGTTTAGCCAGAAAATCGGCTAAATGTTGGTTAATAAATTCCGCTTGTTCGAGAGTTGATATGTGTCCTGCCGCAGGAATATGCACAAGTTGGCTGCCGTCAATGGCATCACTCATCAGGTAACTTTCCAATACGCTGCGGGCCTTATCTTCCACGCCAGCCATGATGAGGCAGGGCAGCGTCAATTGCTCGGCGTATTCCATGGTATCGCGACGACCAAAAATCATTCGTCCAAGTTTAACTATCGTGGGGATTTGCTCCGCTGTGATACTGGCAAGGGACTGTTCAAAGCCCGTAACCAGTTCGGGAGTGTTATTCGCGGCATCATTGGCGAAGAATAAAGGTGAAATTGCACCGATCAGCGGCGCAGGGATCGCCTTAGCGGCGGTAATCATATCCAGCATGCCATCATATTTCGCACGGGTGACTTCGGGTTCGAAACCGATAAAACTGTTGAGCATAACGAGGGTTTTAACTCTTGTTGGTGCTTTCAGTACCAATTCTGCGCCCCACATAGCACCGACAGATTGTCCGACAACACTAAAGTGAGTTATCTCAAGAGCATCCATTAGCTCAAGCATTTGATCGGCAATATCGAATAGCGTTTTGCAGTTATTGGGCAGTAAATCTGACTGACCATGGCCCCAAAGTTCAGGCACTATGCAGCGATACTGGGCGCTTAAGGTGGCAATTTGAGGCGCCCACATAGCGCTATCCCATAAATAACTGTGCCCAAACAACAATACAGGGCCTGAGCCGACATCAAGGTAACTTAATTTTCGATCGGCAATAACAAGCTGCTGACGGTGTAAAGAAAAATCCATAAAACCTACTTAATCAAATATATCATTGTGTTAAACCGCATTTTGGCGCCCATTTTGACGATATAGCGCTATGCTTAACCTGTCTTGACTGATCTTTGCGAGTATTTCGTTATTAGGGCTGAGCGATACGCAGCACGTATTCATCTATTAGACTGTCTAATCGGGCGAGTACTGCATCTTTTAGCAACATATCACTGTTTTCTAACAGGATTGCCAGCTCGGCACGATCGAATTGTGGCAACAATAACTGTGCTACAGGGAAATAGCTGATGTGCCAAGGCTCAGGACTTACCGCACTTTGTCTCAGCTGAAACGGGAAGTAAAAGCCAAAATCATGGGCATTTTCTACCAGCCAAGCATGTAATTTAGCGCAGGGACCACCCTGAACATATTCAGCTTCAACAAGGCGCAGGGCTTTAACATCAATTTGAGCCGCATCGAACACATCGAGATCGGTACCCCAATGGTGACGTGAAGCGCCGGGCAACGCCGACCAGAGCAAAATCAAGTCAACTATGGCATCGTCACTTAAGCCCTGAATATTGACCGGTAACTCATTGGCATCCAATACCGCGCGTTTACCGCTAGCCTTGGCATTCCAAATTGCCAGTTGCCGTTCAAAGGGACGATGAGCCGAGCAAATAGCGAGTTTTATGCCCGCATCTTCAGCTTTTGCCGCCATAGACTTAAAGGCGATAGCTGTGTTCTCCTCTAACCCAAAGCTATGATAACCAAGGTGATACGGGCTTAAATAATCCACCAATTCAGGGGCGCTTAAGCCGTAAAGCTTTGCGGTTTCGGGACGGATCTTCAGATGTGCTAACACAGTAATTGTTCCAAAATGACTTCATAACACAGGGCTAACTGCTCAAGGTCGTCCACTTTAACGCATTCATTCACTTTATGAATGGTGGCGTTGACAGGGCCAAGCTCTAACACTTTGGCGCCCGTTGGCGCGATAAAGCGACCGTCTGATGTGCCGCCTGTGGTTTGCGGATCGGTTTCATAACCTGTGACTTGGCGGATCGCGATACGGGTTGCATCTAATAATGGGCCATCACCGGTTAAAAATGGTAGGCCATTGAAAATCCAGCTGATATCGCAATCTAGCTCATAGGCTTTCAATAGAGTTTCAACTCGCTCAATCAAGATTTCGGCGGTCACTTCGGTGGAGTAACGGAAGTTAAACATCACTTCCAGTGCGCCAGGGATCACATTTGATGCACCTGTGCCGCCATTAATATTGGCGATTTGGAAGCTGGTGGGTGGGAAAAACTCATTGCCATTATCCCAGTGCATTTGACTTAGCTCGGCCAAGAAAGGCGCGGCTTTGTGGATTGGATTATCGGCAAGGTGTGGATAGGCCACGTGGCCTTGAATGCCTTTCACGGTTAAGTTGCCAGTTAAGCTGCCGCGGCGACCATTTTTGACCACATCGCCCAGCTTTAGGGTCGATGAAGGCTCGCCGACTAATGCCCAGGTGATCTTCTCATTGCGTGCTTCTAAGGTATCAATGACTCGCGTCGTGCCGTTGATGAATGGACCTTCTTCATCGCTGGTGACCAAAAAGGCGATAGAGCCATGATGATCGGGGTGTTTAGCCACATACCGTTCGGTGGCAATGATCATAGCCGCCAGTGAGCCTTTCATGTCCGCTGCGCCTCGGCCATATAAGTAGCCATCAATGATGGTGGGCACAAAAGGTGGCGTGTGCCAGCGGCTCACATCGCCCGTTGGTACAACGTCTGTGTGACCCGCAAAACAAAAAACGGGGCCTTCATTACCACGGCGAGCCCACATATTGGTGGTGTCTTCAAATACCATAGGTTCGATATTAAAGCCGATGGCGCTGAGTCTTTCTGCCATTAAGGTTTGGCAGCCTTCATCAAGCGGTGTCACCGAAGGGCGGGCGATCAGCGCTTTTGTCAGTTCCGTAACGGGATAATCGTCGGCTGGCATCATAGTGAAAATACTCTTTTATAGGCGGTTTCATCAAAGCCAATCAGCACTTGTTCACCGACGACTAAGACGGGGCGTTTGATCAGTGTCGGTTGCGCCAGCATAAGTTGAATGGCTTTGGCTTGATCGATATCGGTTTTATCTGCGTCACTGAGCGCACGAAAGCTCGTGCTGCGCTTATTGAATACGGTTTCCCAGCCTGAGGTGTTACACCATAATTCGAGGTCTTCTTGACGTAGGCCGTCATCTCTAAAATCATGGAAATGAACTGGAAGTTGATGATTTTCAATCCATTTACGTGCTTTACGCACTGTATCGCAATTCTTAATACCGTAGAGGGTCAAAATGATGCTCCAGTGTGGATGGACGCTTGGCTTGCAAGCATTGATTTTACTGGCATTGTGGCATTGTGCGCGGCATGTCACAAGTGGGATGTGTTGCCGATATCTGGTGATTAATAAAACGTTAATTTTCTAGAGATAATAATCGCTGGTGACTTGCTTTGGTTTAATTTTCTAACACTTGTTTAACTTAAGTGCCTTGTATATATTGTTTTTTCATTAAAATCAGTTTGATTTAAGCATTGAGGTCAATGCGCTTTTAAAGGATTAAGATGCACAGCGATGTTTCATTGCAGCGATTTAAGCAATTTCCACGCTTGATGTGGATATTTTTGTTTGGGTCTTTTATCACCCGTGGCAGTTATTACATGGTGTGGCCATTCTTAGCCGTTATTTTATATGAGAAATTTGCGCTAAGTGCCACTGAGGTCGGCATGGTCTTGTCCAGCGCCGCGATTATTTCGGTATTTACGAGCTTTGTTGGTAGCTCATTGTCCGACAGAATCGGTCGTCATAAGCTGATGTACCTGACGGGCATCCTCTATATCATCTCGTTTTCGTTATTGGCTGAAGCCAATTCTGTCGAGGGGTATGTGGTCGTGATGACCCTGTGCTCTATGGCCACTTCACTGTGGCGACCGCTGACATCCGCCGCTATTGGCGACATTATTGCCGATCCTAAGACACGCGAATTGGCGATGCAGTCGCTGTATTTTATCGTCAACGTTGGCTGCGCCGTTGGCCCTATGCTGGGGGTATGGCTTGGTCTTACGGGCAAGCAATCCAGTTTCTACCTTACTGCAGTGGCCTTTGCCGTATTGTTGGCCTTGTTATATTGGGGATTTAACCATCAAACCCGTCAGGAACTTGCTATGGCGGCTGGCGCCTCATCGAGTGACAATTTAAGTGGCGATACGAGTGGCAGTGAAAGTGACTTTGTAAATGACATGACAAGTGATGGTGTTAATCGTGGTGTGAATAGCTTATCGACTGATGTAGAGGCAAGCACGAAAAAAGCGGCAGTCGTGAGCCGTAAGCAAATTATCGCCATTCTATTGCAAGATAAACTGCTGCAATGTTTAATTTTTGCCAATATTTTGTGTATGTTCATTTATGCCCAAATGGACAGTTCGTTGATCCAATATCTTACTCGCGCAGGTGCGCCTGATTTGCTGACGTTAATTTCTGGCATGATTTTCACCAATGCAATGGTGATTATCTCCACCCAATTTTTGCTATTGAAACTCATGGCCCGTTTTCCGCTCGTCAAACGGATTCAAATCGGATTGCTATTACTGATCAGCTCACAAATCTGGCTGGCGTTTAATCCACTGGATCTATTTTGGGGCTGGATTGGTGCGATTGTGGTGATGAGTGTCGCCGAGACTATTTTGTTCCCCACTATGAATGTGCATATCGACCGCTTAGCCCCTGATCATCTTCGCGGCGCCTACTTTGGGGCTGCTTCATTCTATGACTTAGGATTTGCGCTCGCGCCCCTTGGAGGTGGCATCATATTGGATCATTTTGGCGGTCAGTGGCTGTTTTTGACAGGCGCTTTACTCTCGGTATTGGTGATTTATCTGTACAGTATTTTAGATAAATTGCCGCGCCCCGATTTTGCCATGTTCAAAGTAGATTAGTTTACTAGAGTCATGTAGCCGTTATTCGCAGGGAACGTGATGCTTAGCGTGAGAATGGTCGAAATAGATTCTCTCAAGCCTGTGTATCGGTGCAGCTTGGCGAATTCAAATACCGTGTATAGGCTTGGTTTTCAAAACTTAAAAGGCTGGCTCATGATGGTGAGTCAGCCTTTTATTATTCAGAAAACAACCGATAAACGATTTATTCGAAATGGCTAAATTAGAGCTGTACCGTAAAGATCACGTCTTTGCCTGCGGTGACACTGCCTTGGGCTTTGTCGAGGTATTTGACATCTTCCATGTTCGCCAAAACGACAGGAGTGAGTAGGCTGTCGACTTGGTCTTTTAGATAATCAATATCGAATGACAGGATCGGATCGCCGACTTTCACTTCTTGACCTTCCTGGGCTAAACGTTTAAACCCTTTGCCTCTCAGCTCGACTGTACCTACACCAAAGTGAACAAATAGCTCTAAACCTTGGGGAGACTCAATGCTGAATGCATGATTTGTCTCAAAAATTTTACCTATGGTGCCGTCGATAGGCGCCAGAATTAATTCGCCTTTGGGAGCGATAGCGATGCCATCACCGACAATCTTTTCAGCAAAAACCACGTCGGGGACTTTTTCAATGGCGACGATATCGCCGGAAACGGGGGCATACACCATGATACCGCCAGCTAATTGAGTCTGGCCCGATACCAAGCGCCTTATTCGGCTTAAAAATCCCATAATCTAGAGCCTCTTTTGCTTGTTTTTGTCATTGTTTTTGTTCTGTAATGCAGCATAACGAATAAATGTCTCTATTTATAGCTTGTTATACACTGCTGTAAGCTTGCAATTCTATCTTGTTGTAATGCCGTGTGAGCTAATGCCGAAAATTGTGTGATGCTGCCTTGGCAAATGGCCGCTTTCACTTCTAATAGTGAGCTTAAGTTAACACTGAGTTCGTCCAACCCCATGCCGATTAACAGTGGCGCAATTTGCGGTGAACTGGCGAGTTCACCGCACAGAGAAACTTTAACATTAGCGGCCTTAGCTTGGGTTATTGTCATGTTAATTAAGGCTAAAATGGCAGGCGAAAGGGATGGATAGTCACGGGTAAGCTGCGGGTTTGTCCTATCGGCTGCCATTGCATATTGGGTTAAATCGTTGGTGCCAATGCTGACAAAATCAAGTCTTGGCAGCATAGCGTTGAGGTTGAATACCGCAGCAGGGGTTTCGACAACGATACCGTAGCTAAGTTCGCCATAGCCTTTCTCTTCTTCTTCCAAGGCATCTTGGCACTGGGCAATGAGTGCAAACACCTCGTCCAATTCTTCGACTTGATTGACCATAGGGAACATCAAACGGATCGGGCCATGGTTAGCGGCACGCAGAATGGCCCTCAATTGGGTTTTAAATAATTCTGGGTGCGCCAATGTGTAGCGAATGCCGCGAAGACCCAAGGCGGGATTATCTTCAATTTCTTGGCATAAACAGGGTAGTTCTTTGTCTGCACCGATATCTAAGGTACGTATGGTAAAGGTTTTACCGCCTAGGGCGTGCAATGCATCGCAATATAAGCTGTATTGGGCTTTTTCATCGGGCAGGGTGGCGACGTTCATCAACATAAATTCGGTGCGAAACAAACCTATTCCATCGGCGCCGACATCGCTGACATGGGTGATGTCGTTGAGATTACCCACGTTTGCCATGAGTCCCACGGTATGACCGTCTTGGGTTTGCGCTGGGACATCCTTGTAAGTTTGAAGTGCTGCGCGCCTTGCTTGTTCATGGTGAAAGGTGACTGTGAGTCTTGCCTGTTGGTCTGGATTGGGATTGACACAAAGTTCACCCGCGAGTGCATCGAGCACTAAGGGCGTACCGTTAGGAATAGAGTCTGCGTCGAACTGACAACTTAAGATGGCAGGAATGCCGGCTGCTCTGGCTAAAATGGCTGTATGGCTCGTTAAACCGCCCGTTTTCAGTACAATACCGCAGAGGTTTTCCCGCGGCAGTAAGGCAAATTCGGCGGGGGTCAAATCCTGCGCTAATAAGATAGTGGGCCTATCGAGTTTTTCGAGTCCTTGAGCTAAATGGCCGTTTATTGCCGCGACGACTCTTTGGCCTAAACAGCGCACATCTAGGGCTCTATTGGCTAAATAGGGATCATCTAAGGATTGTAATTCATTGGCCTGATGGGCAAAAATACGTTCAACCGCCACACTTGCCGACAATTGTAAGGTGCGAATGGCATCGTTCACTTGCTCGATTAATTCATCGTCTTCTAATAACAATAAATCGGCTTCGATTAACTGATAATTTTCGGAGTCGCTGTCGAGTGCAGCTTGGCTGTGGGTCAGTTGTACCTGTAGTTCTTGCAAGGCTTTGGCAAATTTACCCTGTTGTTGAGGGATTTTAGACAGGGGAATAGGGCGATAATCGAGGTGGTGTTCGGTGTGGAGTAGGTGAAGTGCCTGTCCAAAGGCAATTCCCGATGACACTATAATCCCCGTTATTGACATATCCCTTCCTAAATTAACCACTGAACTGAGTGTCCGTTAGCGATAGCGAGTCTAGTTGAGTGACGCTAAGCTTGTAAAGCGTTTGTATGTAAAGCATTGGCATGTCAAGACGGTCGAGACGAGTTTTTTGCGTGTCGGTTAAACCTGCAGATAAACGCATTTTAGCGTAAGAAAAGGCCTAGCTTAGGGTTATGAGCAGCTCAGAGACTTTCTCAACCGCGGCCTGTGCCTGTTCACCTTCGGCAAACACTCTTACCGTGACGCCAGAATATAACCCTAAGGTTTGTAGCTTAAACAGACTCTTAGCACTGGCTTGCTTACCATTACACTCGACCATGACATCACAGTCAAAGGTTTTGGCTTCTTTAACAAGTAAGGCTGCTGGACGGGTGTGAATGCCATGTTTGGCGGTAATGGTGACTGTTTTTTCGTACATAGTAGATGAGCTCATATTTAAAGGGGTATTACACTTCGTCTTTCGATTCTATGATGTGATAGCCCTGTTTTTTCAAGGCGGCGATCGCACTTTTGAGGCGATTATTTTTTACTAAAATGTAATCGGTATCAAAGGTCGAAATCGCAAAAATACTGATTTGTTCGTCCGCTAAGGTGCCAGACACTTTAGATAAAATGCCTGTCATCGAAAATCCCAGTGGCCCGAGTACTTCAAAGCAACACCAACCCGGTTCTTGCTCTAGGCTGTCGAGTTCCATTTCACTGGAAACGACTAAAGATAAACCTTCTTGGGTCTTACCAATGAAATACATGTCCTGTGCAAAAACCTCACTGGGCAATACGGCATTCGGGCTAAAGCTATGAATTGTGTACTGTTCAGGGTGAACGGCTAAGGTCATTCGCATGGCAGTGTCTCGGTTGGATTTTTAAGGCTAAAGCATACCGCATATCAAACGTTAGCGTGACAGAGAATTTGTGGTTAATGGGATTTTTTCGTTGAAATTCATTGTTGGTGAGATAGCGGTTCACAAGCGTTACCAGAAGGTTTACCCAAAGAAAAGGGCGCCCTATGGCGCCCCAATCGACAAGTCATGCCGTTCTCATACACTTTAGTTAGATTTTAAACTGGCCTAAGGTGCGGGACATGTCTTGGCTAATGTCTTGCAGTGACTGAGCTGCATGGCTATTACTTTCGTTAGCTTTTACTGAGACTTCGGTTAATTCCGAAATATTACAAATATTTCGATTAATTTCTTCGGTCACCAGTGATTGCTCTTCAGTGGCGCTGGCTAATTGTGTGTTCATGTCACTGATATGGGCAATCAATTGCAGAATCGCCGCCATGGCTTTACCCGCTTCGTGGGCTTGGGCCTGCAGCTCATCGGATTGCAGTTGAGTTTGATTGTTGCTCTTCATCACTGAGCCAACACCGGATTGGATCTCGCTAATGATTTTTTGGATCTCATTGGTCGAGTCTTGGGTGCGAGTAGCAAGGGCGCGGACTTCATCGGCAACCACGGCAAAACCACGGCCGTGGGTCCCTGCTCGAGCAGCTTCAATGGCGGCATTGAGGGCGAGCAAGTTGGTCTGCTCGGCAATGCTGCGGATCACATCGAGAATGCTACCGATTTGCTGTGAGGCGACGCCCAGCTTTTGGGTGATGACTTCAGAGGCTTTTAATTCTGCCACCAGTTTTTCTGTGTTGCTGACTGTGTTGTCGATCACGACTTGGCTTTGCTGCGCTTGTTCTTTTACGCTGTTCGCCGCATCGGCCGCTTGTTGGGTGTTGCTCGCCATTTCATGGGTAGTCGACAGCATTTGATTGACGGCTGTGGCGACGCTGCCTGTTTCTCTGTGGATATGTTCAGCACTCTGATTGGACTCTTCAACTGCAATCAAAAGCTGTTTTGCATCTTTATCTAATGCTTGGCCTAAAGGTTGTAAATGGCCGACCATGTCGCCAATTTTTTGGGCGAACATGTTGAAGGCGCGGGCGAGATGGGCAATCTCATCTTTACCTTGAGCATTAATGCGCTGACTTAAGTCGCCTTCGCCTTGGGCAATATCTTCAAGGGCATCAATAGCATCATTTAATGGTGAGGTGATGGAATGGTTAAGCACAAGGAAGAAGGCAAAAATCGGCACTGAAATCAAAAACATGATAATCAGATAGTCGATAATGACTGACTTTAAGCTTGCTTTGACATCGCTAAGATAGGCGCCTGTGATGACTGTCCAACCCCATTGTGGGTAGTAACGGGCTTCTGCGAGCTTATCTTCGATGGCACGTGTCATAGGATCGGCGATAGGGTATTCGAGGGTTGTTTTCGATTTAGCACGCGCTAATGGCAGCATAGTGGCTAAGGGATTTGTGCCATTAGGTAACTTGAAGGTTAATGCTGAGGTGCCAATAAGATTTGCGCTATCCCCGTGGGCGAGGATTTGATTATTATCATCAATAACAATGAAGTAGCCTGAACCTGAATAGCGAGTTTGATTGATTAAATCCGCGGCGATTTGTTTAGCTTCTGCTTCGCTAAACTTACCTTTGAGCGCATCCTGACGGTGCACATCTATCACACTTAACATGCTGGCGAGCTGACCGTCTATCTGCAACCATTTCTGCTCAATTAAATTGCTGTACTGCTCTTTAATTGAAAAACTGGCAAAACACACAGTTCCTATCGCGGCCATAAGGAGCATCATCATTAAGCGTTGCAAAATGGTAAACCGGCGCAAAAACGTGATCATTTGGATTCCTTAAGGACTTATTATTGTGCATCAATATACCTGCGAATCAATCTCAATTGAATCGTCTGTGACATAAATTAAGTAAAAGCCGTTATAAAATATGAGTTTCTTTGATCTAAAGCAGGGAATAGTGATAGGGAACTTTAATCTGTTGCATTATGGGGCATGTTCTTATTAAGTTATGCCGTTTTATAAGTCGTTTCATGTTGAAGGTTTTATCTGATCTATTAAATATCAATAAGTTAGCATTATGTTAATTTTGCCATCTTGCTATATTAGGCTAATCAATTGTTTTAATTTTGATTTTTTACGCTTTTACGCGCAAGATTAATTCATTATTCAGTTTGAGAATCGATTATGACCACAAATACTATCGTAACGTCGGATGATATTTTACTGAAGTTATGCCACTCAGTCGCCCACGTCCTTTCTAGCACCAGTGCCAGCAATGTTACCCATGCGGGTATGGTACAAAGTATTGCGCGTACTCGTCTTAAACCTGATCTCGGTTGTTTCTCGATTTTTGATGGTGGTTTTTCAGGCCTAGTGGTGATCAACTTTTCAGCCTCTGCAGCGATTGAAATCTACCGTCGCTACATGCTGAACATGGGCATGCCTGAGTCTGAGCTCGCGTTTTCACATACTTCAGATGAAGTGAGTAATGTGATGGGCGAACTGATGAACCAAATTCTAGGGGATTTTATTAATAAAATTTCTAAAGAATTGCAAACATCCATCAGCCAAAGCCAACCAAAAATGTTAACGATTAATAAAGAGTTAACTATATCAATCGACGCTAACTTAGACGATGCAGTTGCCCGTAGAGTGTCGTTTAGGACAGAGAATAACCATATTTTCTACCTCGAGTTTGCCATGGACAAAACCGAATTCATTCGCTTAGATGAATTTGTCTACGATGAAGAATTCGATCCCGATAGTCTGTTAGAGCAGCACAGTTCGATTGGGGGAAATAACGACTCAAATTCGAATGTTTCGCCTTGGGTTAAGATGGCCGATAAACCCGCCATTGCGACTCGTGCCATTGATAATGAAGCCGATGATTTGCTCGATCAGCTCGGCATTTAACCAGAGTCTCTAATGTAAGACGGATGTTAACGCATTCGTCTATACAAGTGGGTGGAACTGTTTTAGTATCGACGCAAAATAATAACTAAGGTTAAATCCTCTTTATGGCATCGAAAGCGACCTCGATTGATATTGCTTATCGTGCTGGCGTATCCCAGTCAACGGTTTCCCGTGCCCTTAGAAACAGCCCGTTAGTCAATTTAGAAACTCGCCAACGTATTCAAACCATTGCCAAAGAGCTGAATTATAAGGTCGATAAAAATGCCAGCAATCTTCGCACCCAAAATAGCCATACCTTAGCGCTGTTATTGTGTGAAGACCCCACCAACGATGACTCGTTAATCAATCCTTTTTTCCTGTCTATGCTTGGCTCCATTACTCGAGCAACGGCGCAGCAAGGTTATGATTTATTGGTTTCTTTTCAGCAATTGTCCAGCGACTGGCACGCCGATTATGAAGACAGTAATAAAGCTGACGGCATTATTCTGCTCGGTTACGGTGACTACATGGACTACGAGCAAAAGTTGGAGCGATTGCTCGCGCAGAATACTCATTTTGTGATCTGGGGTGCTGAGCATAACAATAAGTCAGTGCTATCGATTGGTTGTGATAATCATCAAGGCGGCTTGATTGCAACAGAGCACTTGATTTCCCTTGGTCGTAAAGCTTTTGCCTTTTTAGGCGATGCCTCAAGCCACAGCCCTGAGTTTAGGGACAGATATTTAGGCCATGTGAAGGCGCTGCAAATGGCGAATATTGCTGTCGATCGCACTAAGCAAGTGTCGGCAATTAGCACTGAAAGTGCTGGCTACGATGCGGCTATGGCATTGATGGCCAAAGGCGCACAGTTTGATGCTATTTTTGCGGCTAGCGATCTGATTGCCATTGGTGCTATTCGTGCGTTGAAAGAGAAGGGCATTTCAGTCCCAGAACAAGTTGCAGTGGTGGGATATGATGATATTCCGGTGGCGAGTTTTGCCAATCCGCCATTAACGACCATTAAGCAGAATACCCAATTAGCTGGTGAAATTTTAGTCGACAGTGTACTCAAACTTATCCGCGGACAAGAGGTGAGTGCGCAGCTTATTCCGACGACCTTAGTGGTTCGCAGTTCCTGCGGCATTGATAGCGCGCCGCTTAAGCCGTTATAGATGGGCCGTTATTGCTAGGAGCTTGCTGTTTTTTGCTGGCAAGTCGTTGAGCACTTAATTTGCTTATTGAAAAATCGCCGATAATCCTTGGATTTATCGGATTTATCGGATTTTTGCTTTTTGGGATCACTTAACCGCATATTGACGTAAAAACTTCGGCACATCTGCTTTGGTTTTCTTGGCGATTTTTTGCAGTAACTCGAAGGTGGGAGCATTGAGACCGAACTCTTGCTGAAGGTCTGCCAGCATTGCCAGCCACAAATGGCCAGTCATCTCAGCATCGGCTAAGGCGCGGTGAAAGGTGCCATCGCTTGGTAACTGTTTATAGCGCACTAAAGTACCTAACTGATGATTCGGTGCCGCTGGATATAACCGTCTCGCCACCAGCAAGGAACAGCCAAATTGTCCAAGATAACGATGGCGAATTTGAGCAAATTCCGCGTCTAAAAAGCGCTGATCAAATGCCGCATTGTGGGCGACTAAGTTATGATCGGCGATAAAGTCGGCAAAACGCGCCATCACTTCATTGCAGGGCGCTGCATCCCTGAGCATTTGATTGCTGATCCCTGTGTAGTCCTCAATAAAACGACTTATTCTAAATCCTGGGTTCATCAACTCTGAAAATCTTTGGGTGATCACGCCGTTTTCAATCAGCACAGCTCCGATTTCAATCGCGCGGTCCCCTTGATTAGGCGATAGCCCCGTGGTTTCAAAGTCGAGCACGACCAAAGTGTTAGCTGCAGATGTAGGCATAGATCTTACGTGGACTCTATAAATGATGTATCAGTATTGCCGTCTTTGACAGCGCAACGCTTTTAGATAAGCCGATTGTAATTCAATACGTTAGTAAATTCACTATCACATTAACGCTGATAAAAGACTTAATGCTTTGTTGATCCGGTCGAGCTTTCTTGGTTTCGCTTCCTGTTAGCATTTACCTCTATGAATAACAGTTTGGTTTGTGAGCGACCCATGCAACTCGATATTAATGGCTTAACACCCGCGCAATTTTTAGCAGAATATTGGCAGAAAAAACCTTTGGTTATCCGCCAAGGATTCAAACACTTTCAAGATTTAATCTCGCCCGAAGAGTTAGCTGGGTTAGCCATGGATGAGCTGGTGGAATCTCGGCGAGTGTACCAACAGGCAGGGCAATGGCAGGCTGAATTTGGCCCTTTTGATTCCTACGATCATCTCGGTGAACGGGATTGGACTTTGATCGTGCAAGCCTTGAACAACTGGGTGCCCGATGCAGAAGCCCTGATCCAATGTTTTGATTTTATTCCGCGCTGGCGTTTAGATGATGTGATGGTGAGTTTTGCCACTCCTGGCGGTGGTGTGGGGCCGCATATCGATCTGTATGATGTGTTTATTTGCCAAGGTTCGGGACGTCGCCGCTGGCGCGTAGGCGATCTGGGGCCGCACAAAGAGTTTGCCGCCCATCCCGCTTTGCTGCACACAGAAGCTTTTGAACCGATTATCGATACTGAGTTATTGCCCGGCGACATCCTTTATATTCCACCAGGATTCCCCCATGATGGCATAACCTTAGAACAGTCTTTAAGTTTTTCAGTAGGTTATCGTACAGCTTCCGCCAAAGATATGGTAAGTGCTTTGGCCGATCATCTGTCTGAGCAAGATTTAGGCACACAGCAGATTGAAGATCCAGACCGCGAGCTGACAACGCGCAGTGGTTGTGTTGATAATCGCGATTTAGCGAGGTTACGCACGCAACTGACTAATATGTTAACCGATGAACTGGTGAGCGAGTTTTCGGGCCGCTATTTAACTCAATCTAAATGCGCCCTCGATTTACCCGATGAGCCGTTGGACATCACGCAAGACGAAGTGCTCGCATGGCTCGATGAGCAGCCGCTTATTCGCCTCGGCGGACTGCGTTGTTTGTATTTTGATATCAATGTGGGACAAGGCGTTGTCTATATTAATGGTGATAAGTATCAGCTTTCAGCCGAATTGGCCGCGGTGATCCCACTACTATGTGATAGTAATCAGTTAGATAAAGCCGCCTTAGCCCCCTGGTTAGCCGATGCCGATTTGCTTACGCAGCTTACTGAGTGGGTGAACCTCGGTTACTGGTACTTTGAAGACCTGAGTGATGAAGAGTGTTAAGGCTGAATTAGATCTAAAGCCTTACAGGTTTAAAAACTGAACAGTTTTTAAAGTGGCATGTCAGCGACTTACTGACATGGTATTCTTTTATCAATGGATTGATAGTAATGTCATTTGCATAGTACTGTTCAGTCATACTGAGCAATGAAAGCATTGGTCAAAGTCGAGGTCGTAACTCAACCAAATTCACTTAGCACGCCCTGCCATCGGAATAAAAAAGGAGGCTAATTAGCCTCCTTTTTGTGGTTTAAATCTTACTGAGTGGATTACGCAGCACGTTCCTGTGAAGTGGTTGAAACCACTTCTGGACGCAGTTCTGCTGGGTCAAAGTCATCAACGTTGATTGATTTCATTCGACCAATTTCCGCTCTTTCCAGTAATTGCACTTCGGCATCGCTTAACACACCTAAGGCTTTACCTTCGGCGGCAACTTTATCTAACCACATAAATGGTAGACGTTTACCGCTCGCTTTACAGACTTTGTCATGCAGCGGTTCAGACGCGATGATGTCAAGTAGTGTTTGTTCTTGGATACCCACAGCATTGTGCTCAGAGTTAGTCCAGAACTGGCCTTTACCTAAACGGTTACGGCTTTCACACGGTGTTTGCATGATCTTCGCGACTTTATGATCTAACACATCGCTTGGGCGTTTCAGTGGACGACCGAATGGGAACATCACCACACGTAATGCGCCGCCAAGGCCCATAGGGAAGTTATCCAGTAAATCGTCTAAAGAAGCTTGCAGCTTGTACAGCGCATCTTCAACTGCCCATTGTACTAATGGCAAGTCGTCGGTTTGACGGCCTTCATCTTCATAGCGTTTCAGTGTGGCTGATGCCAGATACAGTTGGCTCAGTAAGTCACCTAAACGGGCAGAGATACGTTCTTTACGTTTAAGGTTGCCGCCCAAGGTTGCCATGGCTAAGTCAGAGAGCAAGGCAAGGTTGGCACTGAAACGGTTCATCTGTTGATAATAACGTTTGGTTTTATCTGAATAAGGCGCGTTAGAGAAACGGCTTGATGTCAGACCTAACCAGAAGCTACGGATAAAGTTACTGGTCGCAAAACCAATGTGACCAAAGATGGCCGCATCGAAGTTAGCTAAACCTTGACCCGATTCAGTATCAAACGCTGACTCCATTTCTGCGAGTACATACGGATGGCAACGAATTGCGCCTTGGCCGTAGATGATCATAGAACGGGTGAGAATGTTTGCACCTTCAACAGTAATTGCGATAGGCGCAGCTTGGTAGCCACGGCCTAAATAGTTATTGGGGCCAAGACACACGCCTTTACCGCCGTGAATATCCATGGCATCGATAACGCATTTCTGCATTCTATCGGTCAGGTGATATTTCACAATCGCAGAGATAACCGACGGTTTTTCACCTAGGTCGATACCTGTAGTGGTCAAAGTAGTGACCGCATCCATCAGATAAGCGTTACCGCCGATGCGTGCCATTGGCTCTTCGATACCTTCAAGCTTGCCGATAGGCAATTTGAACTGACGACGAATGCGAGCATAGGCCCCTGTTGCCAGCGCTGCGGTTTTCACGCCGCCCGCTGAGTTTGATGGCAGTGTGATACCACGGCCCACAGATAAACATTCCACCAGCATGCGCCAGCCTTGACCAGCCATTTTCGGGCCGCCAATGATGAAGCTTAATGGTACGAATACTTCGTTGCCGCGAGTCGGACCGTTTTGGAACATGCAGTTGAGCGGGAAGTGACGACGACCCGTTTCTACTCCTTCCACATCGGTAGGGATCAAAGCACAAGTAATGCCGAGTTCTTCTTTATCGCCAAGTAGATGCTCTGGATCGCGCAGTTTAAAGGCTAAGCCTAATACTGTCGCGACAGGCGCTAAGGTGATGTAACGCTTGTTCCAGGTCAGCTTCATCCCCAGAACTTCTTCACCTTCCCATTGGCCTTTACACACAATACCAAAGTCAGGAATCGAGCCTGCATCGCTACCGGCTTCTGGGCTGGTCAGAGCGAAACAAGGGACTTCTAAGCCTTTGGCTAAACGCGGTAAATAATGGTTTTGCTGCTCTGGCGTGCCGTAATGTTGCAGCAGCTCTCCAGGGCCTAAAGAGTTTGGTACGCCAACAGTTGAAGCCAACTCACTGCTTAACCCCGCCAGTTTTTGTAACACACGAGATTGAGCATAAGCTGAATATTCTAAACCGCCGTATTTTTTCTTAATGATCATGGCGAAGAAACCGTGATCTTTCAGATATTGCCATACGTCAGCAGGCAGATCGGCAAGTTGATGTGACACTTGGTGTTGATTCACCATGCGGCACACTTCTTCAACAGGGCCATCGAGGAAGGCCTGTTCGTCTGCACTTAAACGCGCAACTGGGTAGTTATGGAGTTTTTTCCAGTTCGGGTTACCCGCAAACAGATCGGCTTCCCACCAAGTGGTGCCGGCTTCAATCGCTTCTTTCTCTGTTGAAGACATTTCCGGCATGATGCCGCGATATACCTTCATCAGTGGACGACTGATCACATTTTGTCTAAATGCACTGATATTTAACGGCAGCGCGATCACGAGGAAAACGATCCAAGAGATAGGGCCGACAACATCGAGTGTCCATCCAGCTGTCATCACAACAGCGGCTGTAATAGTGGCAGTGAGCAAAGATACCCGAAGGTAAGCTAGGGCTCCTAGCACTAAGATCATGGCGATGATCCAAAGTAGGGTAGTCACTGTAATTCTCCTTAAATATGACCGAGTGCCAACCACAGGTCATAGAGTGTTTTATTGATTGCGATCACAATTATAGTTTGTGGTCAGACCTGTGTCGCATAAAAGTTAAACCTAAGAGAATTTTAATACAAGTATTTTTCAAACAATTGTTTAAATTATTTGTCAGCTTTGATCATTCCACAAATGTCATCAACTAGTTACAATGCCAATAAGTAGTTTTTTGATTGATGATAGGCGAGAAATATGTGCGAGTTACTGGCGATGAGCGCCAATGTGCCGACCGATATTGTGTTTAGTTTTACGGGATTAGCACAACGTGGTGGTGTAACCGGTCCCCACGTGGACGGCTGGGGTATTACGTTTTACGAGGGCAAAGGCAGCCGTACTTTTAAAGATGCTTGCCCGAGTAGCGAATCGCATATTGCAAAATTGATCAAATCCTACCCGATTAAAAGTGAAGTGGTGATAAGCCATATTCGGCAGGCTAATCGCGGCTGTGTGTCTTTAGAGAATACTCATCCTTTTACCCGCGAATTATGGGGACGTTATTGGACCTATGCCCATAATGGGCAATTGACGGACTATCTGCCCAAGTTTCATGTCTCGCGCTATCAACCCGTAGGCGATACCGATAGCGAACTTGCTTTCTGCTGGATTTTGGAACAAGTCGCCCAGAAGTTTGGCGGTACTAAACCTGAAGATATGTTGGCTGTGTTCCATTTTGTCGCGACGTTGGCCGAGCAAATCCGTGCCTTAGGTGTGTTCAACATGATATTGAGCGATGGCGAGCATTTAATGAGCTATTGCAGTAATAACTTATGTTACATCACTCGCCGCGCGCCGTTTGGTAAAGCGAAACTTATTGATACCGATGTGGTGATTGATTTTGATAAGGAAACTACCGCCCATGATGTGGTGACTGTGATTGCGACTCGCCCATTGACCGAGAATGAACAGTGGCGCGTTATGCAGCCGGGTAACTGGAAGCTGTTCAGATTGGGTGAGCTGTTAATCGATCTCTGATGTGATACCACTGAGCTAAATAATGAGGGCAAGCGGATTTACGGTTGACTTTGTTTTGTTCAGGTCACTTTATTAAAAAGTTCGAGTCAGTATCTAACATACCTTCTAGCAATCAGTGATGAACCATTAGCGATGAACATTAACTGAACTTAGAGGTAGGCCCTAAGTTCAGTTAGATATAGTTCAGTTAGATATAGTTCAGTTAAATATAGTTCGGTTAGATATTAGTTCGGTTGGGCTTTATTCGATATGAGTTTGGCTTTAGTTCAGTATTGTGAAGCTAAGGCTTTGTATCATTGGGTTAAGTTTATACATCTTAACTCAATGCCTTACCGATTAACCTTCAGTCGTGCCGAGCAGTTTAGGCACTAGCGGTTTCTCTGCAATGTCTGCAGGTATGGTTTCTTGGTGCGGCACTTCATCGAAGTGATATTTAAGTAACTTAATATCGAGCTGCTTACTGCCTTTTTCAAAGTGAGTTAGACGCACGGGCAAATACGCTAAGTCAGGCGCCATCCAGAAGAAGGTTTGACGTTTTTTATTGTCACGCACGACTTCAATTTTGACTGTGTCGTAACTGCCGCTGTCGATGTTCATTCGTTCTTTACCGATCACATGAAATTTGTATTCATCGACTTCGTTGTCCTTGACCATCTTATAGTCGAGCACTTCTTTGCCCGCCATCATATCTAGCCTAAATTGCAACTGCACCATAAGAGGATCAAAGATTTTATCATCATAGGGAAACTTGCCTTTTTCATCTTTGTAACGGGTATGAATAAAGCCTTGAGCTTTGGCGAATGCGGTTTGCTCCGTGTAATTAGGCCCGACACCTTGGCGTTGTTGTAAGTAACGCAAAGGACTGAGCTGCGAATCATTTTGAGTAAATTCACTCAAGATGTGACGCACATCGGATAACAATAATAGGCTGAGATCGCTATCAAAACGATACTTAAACACGCCATCTTCGGCATTGGGTAGCGTGTATTTGGCTTTTCCTAATTCAATGTCTCCATAGTTGACTTGGTATTCGGCCGTCTGCGGTGTTAGCGGCGTTGGCGCTGCCATGGCAAACATACTTTGAGTGAGGACGGTTAAACTAACTAATAATGTGGGAATGGTACGCAAAGAATGCTCCTTGGGTCGCAGGTTTTCACCTTGTATCACTACACAATAGTCGGTAGTGGTTGATAAAAAAGTGTCGAGTAGCATGCTTACTTACACAGTTCTGGGTCAATCAGTTGAGCATAAATCAATTATCGGATCGACTGTAAGCAGGTTATAGCCGAGGACGACGTTTCTGTAAATAGAGATGTAAATAGTTTATGGATCAATATATTAAACTAAAATGGCATTGCCATGACTAAAGTCACCAGATCCGGGCGCCACTCGTATTCAGACAAACTAATTTTGCCGCAGTTCACTGTTATCCCTTCAATTCTTAATAATTCCATCTGTTCTTGAAAGAAGGTTGAATTTTTCTCGAAGGATATTTTGCCTTGACTATTGAGTACCCTATGCCAAGGGAGTGACAAATGTTCGGGAGCTGCTTTCAGCGCTTTTGACACATAACGCGCTCGTCCCGGTAATCCTGCATAATCGGCTATTTTGCCATAGCTGCTGACTTTACCCTGCGGGATCATGGCGACGATATGCCAGATTTTCGCCATAGGAGACAAATCCACTGCTTGGGGCTGTTTTCTCGCTACACTCTGTTTATCTTGTTCAAGGTATTGATACAGTGGTGATTTTTCTTTAGGAAACGATGCCATTGAATTGTTAACCCTCAGCTTAATGGTATTGATACCAATCACATTAAATATCTAATCAGTTCAAAGCCTCACAGGTATTTAAATCTCAGGCGCATTGACGCAGAAATCGTTATTCTCTTTTAAGTCAATGCAACACCGGAGTGGGATACCTGTGAGGCTCCCAAAGGGCGGGTTTCAAAACGCTTTATACTGCGTTTAAGGCTTTCGACAGAGCACCACTATGCCTTCATGCCTTCGCCTTGTCTAAAGCGCGTTGAATTCTCGCTGAATGAACAGATATTTAATACGATTGGTATGACTCACAAAGAATCACTCTCAAAAACTTTTGCTTGATGAGTTCACGCTAGTGTAACGGTAAAGCCTGGCTTAGCGGTAGATGTGAGGGTATTTGGCATTTAAAGGATTAAGCACTTCTCGATATTTTTATCGGCTAGCTCGATTACTAACAAAATATTTAAACTGTTTTTAGCTTAAATGTTGTGTAAATGGTCAAATAGTCCATAATAGCGCCAATTTTTTTGACTCGATGAGAGAAGATAACTGGCATGGCTGTACTCGATATTCTAACTATTCCCGATGAGCGCCTTAAACGTAAAGCGCAACCTGTAAAAAATATTGAAGCTGTTCAGGGATTTATCGATGATTTAATCGAAACCATGTATCACACGGACGATGGTATCGGTTTAGCGGCAACGCAAGTCGGCAGTACAGATGCCATTATCGTGATCGATTTATCTGACGGTCGCGACCAGCCTTTAGTGCTGATTAACCCTGAGATTGTTGAGAAGTCAGGTGAGTTCGTCGGTGAAGAAGGTTGTCTGTCTATCCCAGGTTATCGCGCTAAAGTGTCACGTTTTGAAAAGGTTAAAGTGACCGCCTTAGACAGAACGGGCAAAGCTATCGAAATCGAGACCGATGAGTTTTTAGCCATAGTGTTGCAGCACGAAATCGACCATTTGCATGGCAAAGTATTTATCGAACATTTATCCATGCTAAAACAACAAATCGCCCTTAAAAAAGTGCGTAAATACGCTTAATTTTTGACTTAAGTTGTATTTTAGAAGGTGGTTTTACCTATTCACTAGCCGCATTTATAGTGCGGCTTTTTTGTATTTAAAATCTAATCAAAGAAGATTAATGCTGTGATATGTGAACATAACAGCTTGTTTTTACTCTGATGAGTGGATAAGGTAATCCAAAATCTGCATTAGTTGTGGGTTCAGTTTTCATCATTAACAGCAAGTGTATGTATACGGTAGGGAAACAAATGAAACTTAAGGTAATAGCCTGTGGTATAGCCTCATTCGCAATGCTTTCACTGGGTGGTTGTAGTGCATTTTTTAACGGTAATACTACTGAGAAAAATGCGGTATCAAGTAGCTTAGTTGAATATTTATACCCTGATGAGAAGAGTCGCCAAGCCCAGCAGCCATCCTTACCTGTGCTGCGTTTACCTATTACCGTCGGCATCGCTTTCTTGCCTTCGTCCCATTGGCAAGCCGATGCAATTGATAGCCGAACTCAGATGGCCTTACTTGATAAGGTTAAAAAATCCTTTGTCAAATATGACTATATTGATCGTATCGAAGTGATCCCAAGTACCTATCTTAAAAATGGTAAAGGTTTTGAAACCTTGCAGCAGGTTGCTCGCCTGCATGATGTTGATGTTATGGCATTGGTTTCTTACGATCAATTGATGCAAAGCCACGAGAACAAATCCGCCATCCTTTATTGGACTATCGTGGGCATGTATTTAATCCCCGGTAATGAAAATGCGATTCAAACCTTTGTTGATACAGCCGTTTTCGATATGCGTAGCCAGAAGATGTTATTTAGGGCGCCAGGTATTAATCAGTTAACTGAAAGTTCAACCGCTGTTGGCGTGACGACAACACTAAGAGAGAAATCCTACGAGGGCTTTGAGCTTGCGGTGAACGACATGATAGTCAATTTAGATGACGAGCTTGCCCGCTTTAAAACTCGGGTTAAGGAAGAGCACGTCGCCACCATAGAACATAAACAAGGTTACAGCGGCGGTGGCTTATCTTTATTAATACTTTCACTATTGGGCATTTTTGCGGTGCGCCGTTTTACCATCTGCCGAGAATAGTTGAACCCATTTATCAGGGATGAGGTGAATGAAAAGGAGTTTCAATGTTTTGGCCATTTCTATTTCGAGCTTTGTATTAAGTTCTTATCACTCCTTTACCCTATGTTAAATGGGCTGATTGAAACATTAAGGACTTAAATATAATGACAGACATTATGATTTCGCGGTCATGCTGACTAAGCGAATTTTAAGCGGTTATTATCAGGTGAAAACAGTCTCTCATACTGAAAAAATAACAAAGACGGCGCAATATTTTCTTAAGAAGCGTGGAGTGCCTGAGATTTTGTATCAACCTATTGTGGTATGAGTGTAGAGGTATACAAGTTGTATTAGCCTCATCATTTATTTTGTAGCTTCTGTCCGTACACATTTCTATAAACCCCAAATCATATCCTTACAAAATACGGCAGTGCGATCAGGGCGATGCCGATGGCGATAAGTAACGCGAGATTGGTGACAAAATAGGGATAAATCATCAGGGTGAGGCCAACGGCTAAAGGGATGGGGGCCGCTTGGCGTTTGCCATAGGTGAAAAAGCCAAGACCAAAGAGGCTAAAGACTAAACTCCATAGTAATAATGCTGGATTATCAAACATCTTGAGTTCCTCAATGGTTAGCCTAGGTAGGCTTTGACCTTATCACAGCGTCAAACTGGTCAATCGATTACTTAAACTATTGGTTAAACGGCTGCGTCGTTTTATTGAGTCTAATGCTGACTATCCCGTAGCGTAATTAAGCTTTATTCATCTTATTGCTGCGATGTTGCCTTATTTCACTCGTGCTATAGCTCATATAACTCTAAGGGTAAGCCGTCGGGATCGCTAAAGAAGGTGAATTTTCTGCCTGTGTATTCGTCAATGCGGACGGGTTCAACGGTAATGTGATGGCTATGAAGATGTTCGATGACGGTTTCAATCGATGTTACGCGAAAGGCGAGATGCCTAAGTCCACAGGCTTCGGGATAGCTTGGTCGTTTGGGTGGATTATCGAATGAAAATAACTCAATTTGACTCTTATCGGCCAGTTGTAAATCAAGTTTATAGGACTTACGTGCCTCACGGAAATGCTCTGCAAGCACGGTAAGGCCAAGAATGTTTACATAAAAGTGTTTGGACTTTTGATAGTCGCTGCAAATAATCGCTGCATGGTGAATGCCGAGTAACATTGCTTTCCTTTGTGATTTTTAAAGGGTGATCAAATAAGATAGAAAGGTTTGAGAGTATAACGGTTAAAAAAAGATAGCGTCACAGTTTAGCGTGACGCTATCGGTCGATTTCACTTTTTAGCTCACCTAGGCCTTTTGCTCGTTTAATCTTCCAGCTCGAATATGGCTGAAGACAGCGGTGCAAGTTGCATCTGAACTTGTCCTTCACCTTGTTTGACAACCAACTGCGCTTTATTGTCTTCCAGCAAATCCTTAAGTGGATAGGTCCCATCCGTTAACTGCCATTGGTCGATAAGTGGCTTTGGTAGCTTAAGGGATAATGGCTTTGCTTGAGTTTGATTAAAGTTATTCACAATAATCAGTTTTTGGTCCTTTTTATTGGTCGTATTTTCCTCAAAGCGCACAAAGGCAAAAGTGCTGTCATCATAACCCGTTGCACTGCCATGAGTATCCATTGTGGCGGTTTGTGCGCTGCGGTTGGCGGCATCGAGCGAGTAATATTCTCCTAAGAGCGCAGGTACATTTTTACCTGTGTTTAGGTTCAGTAATTTTTGATAATAAGCCCGCAAAGTGGCTTCCTTTACGGTTGATTGTCCACCATCAAACTTGCCATTGTTCATCCAGCGCTGATGGGCAGGGACGCCAACATAGTCAAAAATACTGGTGCGTGATGCATGACCAAATCCTGGGTTGTCGATGGCGGCTTCTCCCACTTCTTGGCCAAAATACACTAACGTCGGTGAAGTGCCTATCGTTGCCGACACTACCATAGCGGGTAGGGCATAGTGTGGATTCACGGCTTGGGTTGCCGTGGGCTTATTTGTGTGTAGCGATGCTAAAAATGCCGCATTACCAATACGTTGCTCGTCGTGGTTTTCTAAAAAGTGCAGCATGTGAGATTCAATATCCTGCACTTTTTCCTGATCTGCCGCGATATTAGCTGTGCTGGTTTTACCCGCCATCACGGCTTTTAGGGTGTCGTAAAGATCGACCTTATCGTACAGATAATCCATTTTGCCAAGTTGGATATAATCTCGGTACAAGTTAGGGTTATAGACCTCGGCTAAGATAAAGGCATCGGGATTTGTGTGTTTTATCTGGCTGTTGAGATAGCTCCAAAACTCCACTGGCACCATTTCGGCCATATCATAGCGAAAGCCATCGACCCCTTTCGCTAGCCAGTACTGCGCAATCTGATTGAATTTAATCCAAGAGCTCGGGAGCTCGGCTAAGTGTTGTTGCCAAAAAGCGTAATGCTGCGCCTGCGTTAAAGTGGCGAAATTGGCTGGCAGGCGAGGGAAGTCATAGGTGCCATCGGGGCGTACGCCGTAATTGATTTTAACGGTCTCGTACCAATCATTGGCATCGGGCTTGGCTAAGCGTGAGCCATTGCCAGTCCATTTTGCGGGAAATTCGTTGAATTTGCCGTCACTTAAGGGGTGAGCTTCTCCGCCCAGCGGTTTAAGTCCTGCGGGTAAGCTTGGCACTTCAAAGGCATGCACTTTTCCCTTTGCCCCCTCCGAGCCATTATTAACATCAACTTTATCAACAACGTAATAGAAGTTGTTGTTTTTGGCGTACTCCAGACTGGTATCATCATCTTCGCCAAAATCACGCACGCCTTGGGGTTTACTAACGGATTGATAATGGCGCGCCACATGGTTTGGCACGATATCGATAATCACCTTTAAGCCGTGGTGATGGGTACGGGCAATGAGCGCTTCGAACTCGGCTAAACGGTTGGCGGGATTGACCGCCAGATCTGGGTTGACGTTGTAGTAATCTTTGACTGCGTAGGGTGAGCCCGCGCGTCCTTTGACCACATCGGGATCATCAGTACTCACGCCAATCGCGCTGTAATCACCAATCAATGCATGGTGGGGAACGCCCGTGTACCACACATGGGTAACGCCTAGGTCCTTGATGCTATTGAGTGCAACATTGTCGATATCATTAAACTTACCGACGCCATTGTCGGCAATCGTGCCCCAAGGTTTGTTGGTTGGATTTTTATTGCCATAAAGGCGAGTAAAGATTTGATACACCACAGGTTTAAGCGTCATAACCTCACTCTCAGACTTTGGTAGTAACTCATTATCAAACATCAGCGCTGATGCATTCACATCAGCCGATAAGCTAAAAAGCGAGGCAGTTAATAAAGAGGCACTGAATAGAGCGTTTAAACATAAGCTGAGTGATGACTGTCGGCGCTGCTGGGTTTTTGCTGCTTTGGTTATAAGTAAAGCCACTATGGGAAATTTAGCCTCTTCGGGGCACTGAATCACTCGGGAATAGATAGGCGATAAAAAGCTCAAGACTGAATTCCTTTTAGGGTTGAGTTTTTGATTGGGTGAGTTGTTTGAGCCTGAGTTAAATCGCTAGCTGAGTAACTCATATGATTAGAGGTTTGACGGCTAGGTAAGCCAGTATTTAGCTGCGGTCTGGCTTTAAGCTCAAGGATAGTGACCCCTGCGTGGGGCAATGCTAGCGCTTGATTGAGTGAAACTGTGTTGCCACTGATGATATCTGTAGCGGCGCGGTTATCGCCAAGTACACTGGCAAAGCGGTTTACATCTAGCGTGACTGCTTTTTCATTTTTATTGTAAATCACCATGACTTTATCGGCTAAGGGCTGAGTACAGGCATTGTGTTGGGTTTGAGAATTGTGTTGAGTTAGTGACTTAAGTGCTTCGGCTTTCTGTTCAGCTGATAATGGGTCATTTAATAAGCAGCGAAATTGCACATAGATGCCATCCTGCGGCACAAAGTGCAGTAAATCGCCCGATTGCAGCGCAGGGGATTGTTTACGGTAATTCAGTAGGGTACGGATAAATTGCTGCGCTTGTTGTTGAGGTTCACTCAGTCCTTGGCCGGTAAAGGCATTCGTGGCATTGTTGGCAAACCCGCCGGGAAAATCACTGCGTACAACGCCATCGTGACGGCCCTCGGTTGGGCTTGTCATCAACACTTCTGTACCGTAGAACAGCTGCGGAATGCGTTTGGCGGTCAGCACATAGGTGAGGGCCATCTTGTATAAGTCTATATTTTCTTTCACTAAACTGAAGATACGATTGGTGTCGTGATTGCCTTCAAATAGCACTAGCTTACTAGGTTCTGCATACACAACATCGTTGGCTAACATCTCGTAAAGCTTGATAAAACCCGTATCCCAGCTTTCTGGCTCATTAAGGCTGGCAATCAATTTTTCATATAGCGGGAAGTCCATCAAACTGGGTAAATCTGAGGTATAGCCATCGGCATTGATTTTGCCCTTTTGCCAATAGGACACTGTGATGGGGTTTGCGGTCCATTCTTCGCCAACAATATTAAAATTTGGGTACTCAGCCATTACGGCCTTAGACCATTTAGCGAGAAACCCTTTGTCAGCGTAGGAATAAGTATCTTCACGTATCCCCGAAAGTCCTGCGTACTCGACCCACCAAATACTGTTTTGGATAAGATAGGTTGCCAGTTTTGGATTGCTTTGATTTAGATCTGGCATAGTGTCGGTAAACCAGCCGTCGACAAAATCAATATGATCTTGCGCTGCCGCGTAGGGATCTTGCACTGTCGTGCGCCTATGGCTGGTGAAACGGGGGCTGGTAACGCTGGATTTAATAGCACTGGATTTAGTATCGGCAGACTGCATCAAGTCAGGCTTGGATTTGCGATTATGTAGCTGCGTTTTTGTGGCATCGTTCAGCCAGTCTTGGCTAGGTAAATCGTTGAGCCACCAATGGTTAGAGCCGATATGATTCACCACAACATCTTTAATCACCCCTAGGCCAAGCTTGTTAGCCTTAGCGACTAAGGCTTTATAATCTTCGTTGCTGCCAAAGCGGGGATCGACGCGGTATAAATTGGTAATTGAGTAACCGTGGTATGAATACTGGGCTTGATTATTCTCAAGCAGCGGATTGATCCATAACTGAGTCACGCCAAGTTTTGCCAGATATGCTAAGTGCTGGCGGATCCCTGCTATATCGCCGCCATGGCGAGCATCGGGATAGTTGAGATTACTGGGAGAGTTAGCTGCGACTTGCTCTAACATATCGGCTTGATTGTCATTACTCGTGTCGCCATTGGCGAATCGGTCCGGCGTGATAAGGTAAATCACATCCTTATTGCTAAATCCTTGGCGCTCACGGCTGCCCTTAGCACGCCCTTGCAACGTATAGGGCAGGCGATAAAGAGGCGTGTTGGTTTGTGAAGCCGAGTCAGTGTTGGAAATTATTAGCTCAAAGGTTTGCGGCGCAGCTTGGCTCAGATCTAAATTGATAAACAGATAGTGAGGGTTATCAGTGTGCTCAAGGCTTTTAAGTGTGATGCCTTTTCCTTGTATATCAAGCTTAATCTGCTGCGGTAAGCTTGGAAGTTCGCGGCTATACAGCATCAGCTGTAACTCAGGATTCTGCATTCCCGCCCACCAAAAAGCGGGTTCAAGCTTAACGTCCGTCGATATATCTGGCTCAAAGGTGTTTGCATAGGCCGTATTAAATGAAGAGCAAACCAAGCATAAATAAAGCGCAATCATTAGGTTTTGACGGATCATAATGTAAGCCTTTTAAAGAGAAATAAGTAAAACGTGCTGGCATGATGAATGTTAGAAATGCTGAAATCTACATAAGCAAAAGCCTGCTTCTTAATTGAAGCAGGCTTTATTTGGGGTAGTTTATAAAGAGTAACTTAACCCTAGGAAGTACTGTCTACCGAAGTATTGGATTGTTCCTGTCTGATGTTCTTCACCAAAATAGGTTTTGTTCGGTTCATCAGTTAAGTTATTAATTTGGAATAAGAACTTAAGTCCATTTTCCAGAGCGTATGAAGCTTGATAATCCACAATCGTTTCGGCATCGAAGAAAGCAAGTTGTGATTCAACTGCCACTTGTTCTGAAACATAGCTGCTACGATATCTCATGCTGACGCGAGTATCGAAACCGTCCAGAGTATAGAACAAGGTGGTGTTGAGTACGCTTTCTGATAAACCTGGTAATGGAATGGTTAAGTTTGAACCACTTAAATCTGTGGTAAATTCCACTTCACTGTCTGAATACGAGTAGCTGCCAGTGAAGCCAAGACCGCTGAGTGGCGATGGTAGGAAATCAAAGACTTGGGTATAACCTAACTCAACACCACGAATGTAGCCGCCATTGTCGTTGTTGATCGCAGTTTGATATTGACCTTCATCTTTTACTACTGGGAATTCAACACCATTATCGATAATAGTATCGGGGACGATAAATCCATTACCTTCAAAATCAAATGGTTGGATTGTAAAGTTGTTGATAAAGGATTTAATATCTTTGTAGAACAAGGCTACGACAACCGCACCTTCAGAATCTTCAAAATAGTGCTCGTAAGATAAGTCGTATTGATCTGCATAGAACGGATCGAGTAGAGGACTGGTGTTACCCCAAGCATTGTACTTTTTGTATCCCGGTGTAGCAGAATCGTCATACCAAGATCCCATGCCTGACTTTAGCTTGTCGATTGGAGGACGTGACATCACAGAGGCTGCAGCAAAGCGCAGTTGATCATTTTCAGTGAGGTGGAAAGTTAAGTTGAGTGACGGTAAATAATCGGTATAGGTTTTACCTATCTCGTTACGGATATAATCGGTACTGATCACGCCAAGTTCATCAGTAATCGCTTCACCTAGGCCATAGCCAACTTGTTGTAGACCTTTACTGCTTTGATCTGTTTGAACAACACGCACGCCCACGTTACCCGTGACTTTCATATCGCCTAAGTCAAACTCGAGATTACCTTGGACATAGCCAGCTAATACATCTTCATTGACCGAACCGCTTTGGATCATGGTCCAGTTATTAGACCAATTTGCTGTCGGGGTGAAAGGGGATTGTCCTGTTGCCGCTAACTGCGCGTTAACCAGCTCAATGGCTTTGTTGAAATCAACGGAAAGGAAGTTAGGGTAGCCTGATAATTCACCGCCAAAGTTGACGACATTTGTCATGTCAGTGTTCATTTGAAGCACCGGCTGGTTAGTTGGGTTTTTACCAAATTCAAAACCATAACCGGCTTGTGAACGTTGCGCATTAAACTCACGTTCTGAGTAGCGCAGACCAAAATCAACTGAAGTTAAGAAACCAGAATCTAATGCATAGTTAAAGTCTAACTTGTAGGCGACAAGATCATTTTGTTGATCGTATGGCCACATACCCACTTCTTTTAAACCCAAGGTCGCGGTGTTGGTATAGTCGTTTGAAAAACTGACATCGGCTGGGCTTAAACCATGTAGTTGGTAATTAATTGATTCGGCTGAGCGTACTTCATTACCTATATCATCATATAAAACGGCACGAGTGCCGCCGTTGACGAACTCACCATCGGCTTTTGAATAGCTCACATCACCTGCGACAGTTAATGCGCCGCCATTATTCCACTCAATATTGACTGAGCCTGATGTCAGTTCTGAATATTTTGAGTCGTTATCATTGATAACAAAAACGGCAAAGTTATCAGTACCATCAGTTGATACCGTTCCGCCTGTCATAGAACCATTTTCGACAACCGCATCACTAATAGTACCGTTTTTTAATGACTTAACGCGAAAGCCTCGGGCAAAGTTTTCGGAAGTGAATTTTGAATGGAATAAATCACTTTTTACACTGAAATTGTCTGTTGGTTGCCAGTGGATAGCAGCCATATAACCATCACGTGTATCATCACCGCCTTTTTGCTGTAACTCAAAACCTTCACTGATTGATTCGGCAACACCGTCACCATTGACATCTTTTTTATCGTCGTTGAAACGTAAACCAATGAATTGACTGGCAACATAAGGTTGGTACAAATGAGCATAGCCTAGCGCCACACCGAGTGTATCTTCAAGGAATTTGCCTTGATAGGCAAAGCTAAGACGGTTGCCATATTGATCGGCATCGGAAATCTCATCCGCTCTGTCATTAAAACTGCCGCGAGCATTGATATTAAATGATTGGTCTTTGTCGCTTTTTAAGGGATCTGCGGTTTTTAATTCTACCGTACCGGCGACGCCACCTTCAATCAGCGAGGCTTTTGGTGTTTTATAGACGGCGGCTTGACTAATTAATTCGGATGGATATTGGTCAAACTCAATCGCGCGTTTACCGCCCGTTGTCACTTGTTCGTGTCCATTAAGCGTTGCAAAGACGAAATCACCATCAAGACCTCGAATATTGAGGCCGCTTGCTTGTCCACCAGTGCGCACTGCGGTCACGCCTGGTAAGCGAGTCAGTGCATCAGCGATTGACTGATCGGGAAGGGCGCCAAGATCATCTGCTGAAATCGATTCAGAGACGGTATCTCCAAAGCGTTTATCATTTAGTGATTTGATGACACTGGTTCTAAAGCCTTTAACTTCAATAACCTCAATAGCAGCTTCTTTTGCTTTTGCTTCCTTATCTGTGGTCACTTCATCTGCCGCATAGGAGTGCATACTGGCACCTGCGGCGATGAGCGCTAAGGTTAGCAAACTGGGTTTAAATCGCATCATATCTCTCTTCCCCTTGGAGTCGCTTTATCGCTTTGTAGAGCGTTTTATCGTTATCACCGCGTTATGTTTGCGGCCTTTTTTTGGTATATGGGCGCTTAATTGACTGCATAAGTGCTGCGTTTATGACCAAATTGTTATGCAACGGTGAAGATACTACTCCCGAGTTTCTTAGCTGAACAACAGAGTGCATACGTATTCAATGCCTAGCAGAGTTAAGAATAGACTGTGATAGGGGGTGAACTCAGGGAATAAAATGATTTTATTTTGTAATCAAGTGACTGTTACTAAAAAGTAAATTTCATTGTGATGCCATGTGACTATTGGCTGTATTTTCTGCATACGTATGCAGGTGTATTGAACCTTATTTCCCTCTTCACGTATGCTCGGTAACACAAAATAAGCCGCGATGACTTTACTCTGCAGTAACAAAACGATAACTGTTTGCTTGAGTGTGTTAGGGAAAGTTCGCTGTAGAATAATGATAAAGGGGCAACAATGAGTGAGTTAACGTGGTGGCGTGGTGCAGTGATTTACCAAATTTATCCGCGTAGCCTTTTAGATACCAATGGTGACGGCGTCGGGGATTTACGCGGCATTATCATAAAGCTGGATTACATTGCGAGTCTTAATGTCGATGCCATCTGGATTTCACCTTTCTTTAAATCTCCTATGGCAGATTTTGGCTACGACATTAGTGATTACCGCGAAGTAGACCCTCTTTTTGGCACTATGCATGATTTCGATGAATTGATTGAAAAAGCCCACGGTTTAGGTATTAAGGTCATTATTGATCAAGTATTAAGTCATACCTCGGACCAACATGCGTGGTTTATTGAGAGCCGCGAAAACCGTTCGAATCCCAAGGCGGATTGGTATGTGTGGGCAGATCCTAAGGAAGACGGTACAGCGCCTAACAACTGGCTCGCGATTTTCGGCGGTTGTGCTTGGGAGTGGGAACCGCGCAGACAGCAATACTATTTACATAACTTCCTGCGTAGTCAGCCCGATATTAATTTCCATCATCCCGAAGTGCGCCAAGCTGTGCTGGATAACGTTGAATTTTGGCTTAAAAAGGGGGTAGATGGCTTCCGCTTAGATGCCATTACCTTCTGTTATCACGATGAACTGCTCAGGGATAATCCGGCAAAGCCTAAGGATAAACGTCAGGGCCGTGGTTTCAGTGAAGATAACCCTTACGCTTATCAATACCATTACTACAATAATGACCGTCCGCAAACCATCGCTTTTATTGAAGATTTACGAAAGCTCATCAATCGCTATCCAGGAGCGGTGACCTTAGGCGAAGTCTCTGCCGAAGATTCTTTGGCTGTAATGGCTGCCTACACTAAGGGCGAAGATCGCCTGCATATGGCATACAGTTTTGAGCTGCTGACTGATGATTACAGCGCAAGTTATATTCGCCAAACCGTAGAGGCTTTGGAAGCGAGCATAGGTGATGGCTGGCCATGTTGGGCTATCGGCAATCATGATGTGCAGCGCGTAGCGAGTCGTTGGGGGCAAGGTAAGCAGAATTCAGACATGGTCAAAATGCTCAATGCCATGCTAAGTTCGCTGCGCGGCAGTATATGTAGTTATCAAGGTGAAGAACTCGGTCTAACCGAGGCGCCAATTGAATACCATGAGCTGCAAGATCCCTTTGGCAAAACATTTTGGCCTATGTTTAAGGGGCGTGATGGTTGCCGTACGCCAATGCCGTGGCAGCAAGGCGCTGACTTTAGTGGCTTTAGTGATGTTTCTCCTTGGCTGCCAATTCCACCTGCGCACCAAGCGTTAGCTGTGGATGTACAAGAATCTGATGCTGATTCTATGCTCAATGGTTATCGACGTTTTCTGGCTTGGCGTAAGTTACACCCAGTGTTAGTTGAAGGTGATATTAAATTTGTTGATACAAAGGAGCCCATTTTGGCCTTTGTTCGCACCTTAGGTGATATAAAAGTGCTCGTGGGATTCAATTTAGGTGATACCGAGGTCGAGTTTGATTTCTCTGCATTTGAAATCAGTGAGTCGCTGACGGGACACGGCCTTAAAACCGCACAAATAGAACACAATCAGCTGAAGTTTTCGGCATTTACCAGCTTTTATGCAGTGTTAAAGTGAAAATGATTCATTTTTATTCGGTTGAAGTGTTATAGATACGGGATCCCAAGCCCACAGTTTGATATAAACCCGCCCACGGGCACCATGGGGAATGTAACCTTAATTAGTTCCTGATAATAAAAACATACAGAGAGAATAACTATGGCGTCATCAATTAATACCGGTAGCTACACGAGCAGCACTGGCGAAAATGGGTCGGGCAGTTATCGTTTTGCCTTGATCTCATTGACTTCACTGTTTTTTATGTGGGGTTTTATCACCTGCTTGAACGATATTCTGATCCCGCATCTTAAAGCGGTGTTTTCACTGAATTATACTCAAGCCATGTTGATCCAGTTTTGTTTCTTCGGTGCTTATTTTCTAGTCTCAATCCCAGCGGGTAACTTAGTGAAAAAGCTGGGTTATCAAAAGGGAATTGTTACAGGTCTCGTGATTGCAAGTATTGGTTGTGCGCTGTTTTATCCTGCGGCGGCCCTCGCTACTTACAACTTGTTCCTCGGTGCATTATTTGTTTTGGCATCAGGCATCACAATCCTGCAAGTGGCAGCCAATCCTTATGTCAATGCCTTAGGCAGTCGCGAAACTGCGTCGAGTCGTTTGAATTTAACGCAAGCGTTCAACGCCTTAGGCACAACGGTCGCGCCGTTTTTTGGTGCTATGTTAATTCTTTCTGTTGCCAGTTCAGTATCAGGCGATTTAGCCCAAGCGAGTGCTGAAGCGGAAGTGGTTAAACTGCCATACCTGTTACTTTCTGGCGCCTTGGCAATTTTAGCGCTGATTTTTGCGAAGTTAGATTTACCTGTGATCCGTGAGCATGATGAAAGTGTTCAAGGTGAAGTTCAGACCCATCTAGGTAAAACCAGTGCCTTACAAAGCAAGCACTTAGTGCTCGGCGCTGTGGGTATTTTCGTGTATGTCGGCGCAGAAGTGTCTATCGGTAGCTTCTTAGTCAGCTTCTTAGGTGAAAGCCATATAGCGGATATGCCAGAAGCCGAAGCCGCCCATTACATCGCCTATTATTGGGGCGGTGCTATGGTGGGACGTTTCATTGGCTCTGTGGTGATGCAAAAAGTACCAGCAGGCTCAGTGCTTGCATTTAATGCTTTTATGGCGGCGCTACTTGTGGTTGCAGCGATGACAACCAGTGGCAGCATTGCCATGTGGGCAATCCTTGGGGTGGGATTATTTAACTCGATTATGTTCCCAACGATCTTCAGCTTAGCGCTTCGTGATTTAGGTCCACACACTTCACAGGGCAGTGGCATTCTGTGTTTGGCGATTGTGGGCGGCGCGATTTTGCCTTTATTCCAAGGCATGTTAGCGGATAATCTTGGCGTTCAGCTCGCCTTTATTCTGCCCGTGATTTGTTATGGTTTTATCCTGTTCTACGGGGCTAAAGGCTCAAAAATGTAATGGGTTAAACTGACAGTGGCAAAAAAGCGATCTTAGGATCGCTTTTTTTATGGCTTTAACCTTAACTCGGCGCCAGCACGCTTGCGTATTAGGGCCTGACCTCCTATGATCCTCCGGTTTTATCATTCATGGTGACCTTTTAAATGTTGAATTCTCCGCTTTCTGCCAGCTCGAACGAATTAGTGATCAGTATCTTAACTATGGTGCTGAGCCAAGGAAAACCCTTAGATCGGGCCTATTCTCAGCATTTTTCTGGGTTGCAATTAGTACCCGCCGAGCAGGCGCGTATCGCATTAACGACGGGTGATATCCTACGTCGTTTAAATCTATATTGTTATCTGGCGGAAATCAGCCCAGATGAGATGGAGCGTTTTGGCTCTAAATTGCTTAATGCCTGGCATTTATTCCATGGGCTTGAATTGCCTAAAATGCAATATTCGTTGCAAGTTGATGAGGCGCGTTTAGCTGAGCGCACCGAGCAAGCGAAAACTAAGCCTGTGTTGTGGGACGGTTGCCCTGAGTGGCTCGATGTTATGGGCCGTGAGCAACTAGGTGAGTCTTGGGAAAAAGAGCGCGCCGCGTTAAGTACAGTGCCGAAACGTTTTTTACGCGCTAATAGCCTTAAGGTGACTCGTGATGAACTGGCCGCTAAGCTTGCTGCCGAGTTTGTGAGCACGCTCTGTGTTGATGGGGTTGATTCCGCCCTTGAAGTGACCTCCGATTCTGCCTTGTTCCGTACACAAAGCTTTAAAGATGGCTTATTCGAGCAGCAGGATGCGGGCTCTCAGCGCGTAGCTGCGGCGCTTGATGCCAAGCCAGGCATGAAAGTGATTGATGCTTGCGCAGGCGCGGGCGGTAAAACCTTACACATAGCTGCGCAAATGCAGGGTAAAGGACGCTTGTTGGCCATGGATGTGGAGCAATGGAAACTCGACAAACTCAAAGAGCGTGCCCGTCGTAATGGGGCACACAATGTCGAAACCCGTGTTATCGCCAGCAGTAAAACCATTAAACGCTTAAAGCTCAGTGCCGATAGGGTATTGCTTGATGTGCCTTGCTCTGGTTTGGGTGTATTAAAGCGTAATCCCGATGCAAAATGGCGTGATACCGTAGAGCGTTTACCCGTGTTAATGGAACTGCAAAAACACATTTTGAACAGTTACAGCCGCATGGTCAAAGTCGGTGGCATAGTCGTCTATGCGACTTGTTCTATCTTCCCTTGCGAGAACCGCGGTCAAGTGGATGCGTTTTTAGCCGAGAACCCCAACTTTCGCCTGATTGAGGATGAAAGCATCAGCCCAGCCGATAGCGGCTTTGATGGCTTTTACCTTGCTAAACTTGAACGTATTCAAGAATAAAGCATTGCTTTTTAGACTAAAGTAAACCTTTTACCGCGCAGGTAAAGGGTTTACTTAATTAACATTAATGCCTAGAATTTCTTATAAGTTATAAATATTTAACATTGTTAATCAGTATTTATATTGCAACTTTGCTCTTAAGGAAATTATGGCGTACGGCGTTAACCTTCCAGATCTGCTCGATCATGCAGACGTTAAACTCGCCCACAATGTCAGCATAGCTTGTTATAGCAGTATTCTTTCTATGCTGCTCAATGGCGCACCGCTACATGAAATCTTGCACGCCTTAGTCTTAAAAATCGAAGCTCAAAAAGTAGGAACCAGAGGGTCTGTGTTACTGCTCAGTGCTGACGGTAAACGTCTGTTATTAGGTGCTGCCCCCAATTTACCCGAAAGTTACAATCAAGCCATTAATGGTGTCGAAATTGGCCCCAATGTGGGTTCTTGTGGCACGGCTGCCTATTATGCGCAGCGTGTTATCGTTGAAGATATCGCTCAACATCCTTACTGGGTTAATTATAAAGAACTGCCATTACGTGCAGGTCTTAAATCTTGCTGGTCAGAACCTATCAAAGATACTCATGGTAAAGTGCTAGGCACATTTGCCATGTATTATGATACGATAAAGTCCCCAACAGAGCAGGATTTAGAACTCATTTCTGAGGCGGCAAGACTGGCGAGTTTAGCCATTGAACGCAGCCGTGCAATGGAATTTCAGCATTTAGCTGTGAAAATTTTTGACCGGTTACCCCTTGCTCTGGTTATTTCCAATTCTGACGATGCAGTTCTCTATGCTAATCCCGCTTTCAGACATATAGTTATTCCTCAAGATACTGATATCGCTAACTTTCACCCTAAGATTTTTTTAGCATCATCCCAATCTAATGAATTAGTGGGGTTATTTGAGCATTTAGCTCAGGACAGAATGTGGCAGGGTGAGTTGGTGGGTCTTAGGGGAAATGGCGAGGAGTTTTATCTTGACCTTATCGTCACGACCTTCCGAGAGTCCAATGGTCAGCAACCCTGTTTTGCATGGCTATTTTCAGACATTAGTGAACGTAAGAAAGCGGCGCAGCTGATTAAGTATCAGGCCAATAATGACTCTCTTACGGGACTTGCTAACCGCAATGCGTTATTCAAGCAGATCCAAGCGTTAATTACCTCCGACAGTTTGACACCCGGCTTTAGTTTTATGTTGATGGATTTAGATAACTTTAAGCAAGTCAACGACACCCATGGCCATGACAAAGGTGATGCACTGTTAGTGCAAGTGGTTAAACAGATCAGCGAGTGTGTCGATGACACTATGGTGTTTGCACGCTTAGGAGGGGATGAGTTTGCCTTGCTATTACCTGGGGTTGTTAACCAGAAAGAATTGGCACAAATTGCAGATACAATTAACAAAAATGTGGCAAAACATTATGTGCTAGCCGATGGAAAAGGCGTTTATAGCTCGGTAAGTATAGGGATTGCACGTTTTCCTGAAGATGCCCTCGATCTTGAACAGTTGTTAAATTGTGCCGATCAGGCCATGTATATTTCTAAGGCAAATGGCCGCAATCGATATCATTTTTTTACTGAACAAATGCAGCTAAATGCCGAGCGTGTTGCTAGCCTTCATAATCAGCTTAAGCAGGCATTAGATCAGCATACCTTCGAGCTTTATTACCAACCCATAGTCAATGCGACCACAGGCTTGATTGTCCGTGCTGAAGTGCTGCTGCGCTGGCAGCATGAAGGAACGTTTATTCCACCCGATGAATTTATTCCCATCGCTGAGAACAGTGGTTTAATCGTTGATATTGGTCGAGATGTTCGCCTTGGTGCTATGCAGACTATTTTAGAGATGCAGGAGCGAAATTGGCCCATTAATTTATCGGTGAATGTCTCGACTTTTGAGTTTTGGTCCCATGAACTACAAGATGCCTTTGTGGAATCCTTTGCTGCGATTATCGAGCAACTTGAGGTGACAGATTTCCCCTATGACAGATTAACCCTTGAGATCACTGAATCTTTGCTGATGAAGCAGCATACGTATCTTATTGATGTACTTAATGGTTTGCGAGTTAAAGGGATTAAAATTTCCTTAGATGACTTTGGGACGGGTTACTCATCTCTATCTTATTTAGCTAATTTTCCTATCGATCAAATTAAAATCGATAAGAGCTTTATCGACAGATTAGATGAAGGCAAACGTCCCGAAGCGTTGGTGGAGGCCATAGTGCGTTTAAGCCATGCGTTAGATTTAACTGTGACGGCAGAAGGGGTAGAAACTGAGTCCCAGCTAAAATTTGTAATGGCGAATCATATTCAAGAAATTCAAGGCTATTTATTTTATAAGCCTATGCCCAAAGCTGCATTCTTTGCCCTGTTGGCAAAGCAAGCTGAGCTGCATAAGGGGTTTGACGTTTAACCTGACCTAGATGTGAGGGCGGCTTAATCAGTGACAGTCTGATTTTAATATAGGGTTTAGATGTAAGGTAAGAATTCAAGTTTTAGATATAATGCATTGAAATGTAATAAAAAGAGCGCCGAGGCGCTCTTTTTATTACTGGAAACAGGTGCTGCACAGAGTCTCTGCGTTCACATTGAGTCAGGTGGCAAGCGCTAAGATTTAGCGGCTATCTGGCTGTTAATCACTAGACTCAAGTATTCAGTAAAGTCATGACCGTGATTCTGCAGCATTTTGGGGAACATAGAAATCGGCGTGGAACCTGGGAAGGTATTGATTTCATTTAGTAAAATCTCATTATCCGCGGTTAAGAAAAAGTCGATGCGCGACAGGTGACGCAATTTCATACCTTTAAATGCCTTGATTGCATAGGCGCGGATTTGTTCACTGATCTCAGCTGACACATGCTGTGCCACCACATCGGTGCGTGCTTTACTATTTTTGGCGTATTTCTCATCGAAGGTGTAGAAGGTGTTGGTATCACAGATGATTTCACCTGGTACTGTCGCCACCACTTCACCGTTGTACTCGTATACTGCGACTTCTAACTCACGGGCTTTAATGGTTTTTTCAACGATAACATAGGGCGCATAGCCGAAAGCATCTTTAAGCACGCCAGCGACTTTATCGCTGTCATCGACTTTATAACAACCAACAGAGGAACCCTGTGAGGCCGCTTTGACGAAGATGGATCCCCATAGTGCTAATGCGGCTTGGGTTTGCTCTATTGCTGCATCATCGAATTGGTTTAGGAAAATATACGGGGTATTCGGAATACCTAAGGCAGAGAACCACATTTTAGCGGTGATCTTATTAAAGCAGTTACTGCTAGCCTCGGATTCACAGCCAAAATAGGGCAGTTGGATCAAATTAAAATAGGATTGAATGTCACCTGTTTCGCCGGGATAGCCATGAATGCAGGGAATGACGTAATCGACCGGCCATGGGGCTTTGCTCTCATCGCGGAAGCGAATTTCGCGGCTATTGGTCAGTTCACAATCATCACCCGCAGCGGTGCGGTATTGACCAAATTTATCCAGTTCGACACGCAATACACAAAACTGCTCGGATTTTGCCAGTGAGGTTTCAAAATAATTGGCCGACATGAGTGAAATATCGTGTTCGGCACTTCCGCCGCCGCACAGCAAAAGCAGGTTGATCTTAGACATTGTGAGTGATTCCTCAAAGTGAGCAAAATCGGATGACATCGGCCTGTGGCAATACGAATATCATCCTATAGTACAGCCGCTGTCATCTTAGTTTTCTTGCCCCTATGAGTGCAAGGTTTTGCTGACTGATGGCTATTAAGTGGTGAATTTTAACGCATTACATCGCATTGCAAATATGGGCTTGTGCCTTTGTCGGGTTTATTTTGATTTTTGTGGCGTGAGATGGCAATGTCGTTGGACTATTGCTTCGTCACTGTCATCTAAACTGTGCAACCCAGTACGAGTGACACTTACCTTTAGGCAGATTACAGCATGGTATCTCATGGTGAATAAAAACATTCGGTTAGCCCGCTTACAGGATACAGATAGTGTGCAGGTATTACTTGAGCAACTCGGTTATTCTTTGCCCCGTGCCGCTTTAGCCCAGACGTTAAGCCAATATCAGCATGATTCTTTGCGCCGCAGTGATGAATTACTGGTGTATGAGCAACATAATGTGCAGGGTGACCTGCAAGTTGTCGCTGTGATGGCCTTAATGTTCTTTGATTATTTCCCCGCCTTGAGTCGTATCTGTCGTATAACCGCAATTGTGGTGGATGCCGACATGCGGGGTCAGGGCGTTGGCTCTCAGTTGATTGCCTTTGCGAAAGAGAGGGGAAAGCAAGAGAATTGCCAGTTACTCGAACTCACTACATCGATGCAGCGCATTGCCACACAGCAATACTATGAAAGTATAGGGTTTACCAAAACATCTTTTCGCTACAGCTTAGTTTTGAGCGAACCAAACGGCTAATTCTTGGCTCGAGCGAGCATAAACAGATCCGTTGTCCTTGTGCCTTCGGGTACCGGAAAAACGTTGCGGGTGACATTGATAATTTCAAATTGATTTTAGCAACTGATATTGCCTGGCCCACAGCCGATATTTAGTCATGCGAATTTGTACATTAATACCAAAGCTCAGAGTAAATAGTTCAGATCAAAACAGATGTTTAGCCCTAAGTTATAGGCATGATTTTTATGTAAATTCACCATTAACTCGACATCCATCAGTTGCGCTAAGGTCACTGGTCTCGCTTCCCAGCGCGGTGCGTGGCCAGCATCATTACTGTGTGCTAGGTATAAACGTCGCGTACTTTGATGTATGCCAAAATACGTCATATTACAACGCTGGCTAATTGTTAAATAGGGCTCAAAGTCGAGTGCATATACCTGCATGTCTTTAAATTCTGACCACTGGATATAGCGGGTTTTTTCATAATAACGCTTAGGTAAAGCGGCATCTGGTGCTATGGCGTCAAACAAGGCAATAACGGCTTGTAGATCCTTAAGTGTAATAATGTCCTTTTTAATCAATGTTTAAATCCTTAGTTTCATGGTTAGAGTAAATCTAAAAGCCATATCTTAAAATGTAGTTCCTAAAGTGTTCCCCATTGACCACAAAGCTTCATTTATCCCCAAAGGCGGTCAGCTAGGCCCGATGCGCGTTGGGTTGCTTGGCTACTGGCCCGCTCGAATACGTGCTGGGTGCCTAAGCAGGTAAAGTGGACTTTAGCGCGGGTGATGGCGGTGTAGACCAACTCTTTGGTCAGCAGTTGCCATTGGGCTAGGCTGGGGCTCGGCGGCAATACTAAGGCCACACGGCTAAATTCGCTGCCTTGGCTTTTGTGTACTGTCATGGCATAACAGGTTTCATGGCTGGGCAAACGGGCTGGCAAGACTTTTAACAGGCTGCCATCGGCCTTGATAAAGTGCGCCATTAAACGTTCGGGTTTATCTTCATCCTGCAAAATCAATCCGATATCACCGTTAAACAGGCCTAAGTTGTAGTCATTGCTTTGGATGATAATCGGCCGACCCAGATAAAACTCCTGTAGCGGTTTAATCAGCTTGGCATTTGCCAGTGCTTGAGTCACATACTGATTGATGCCTTCAACCCCATAATCGCCCGAGCGCATAGCACATAGAATACGGTACTGGTTAAAGCGTTCAATGATGTCTGCTGTGCTTGGACGTGTGCCTACATCACTATTACTTGCATCATTGTTACTTGCATGGCTATTCAAGGCACCGAGATAAGCGCCATATTGCTGGCAGGCTTGCTCCAGAAGTGAACTGAGTCCCACATTATTAGCAGGCTCGCTCACTTTGGCTTGGGTTTGGCTTACAACCATACTGTGTTCTAACCAGCTCAATTCTGCAGGTCCCTGTTGCCATACCTGCAAAATGCCTTGAAGATCTGCGCGATTGACGGCACTGGCGAGCAGTCCAATCCCCGCATCGCCTTTAAATCTGTGGCTGTGCATTAGCATACATAAGCTATCGCCAAGTTTAGGGGCGTCGCTGATATAGGGCGTTAACTCAAAACCCGTTAACGCACTCAGACGCTGGGCTTGTTCCTTGGAATAGCGCATTTGCCACAGAGCAGGGCTGTTTGACGCTATGTTATTTTGCGCAAGGTTATTGGGAACAACTGGTATTTTAAGGCCCGCACAAATATCGGCGAGCACAGCGCCCGCCTCAACCGAGGCGAGTTGGTCTTGATCGCCGAGTAAAATCAAACTGGCGTGCTCAGGCAGTGCGCTCAGCAGCTTATACATCATGGGCAAATCGACCATAGAGGCTTCGTCGACGATTAATAAGTCGAGCCTAAGCGGATTACCTTGATGGTGGCGAAAGTGCGGCGAATTGGGGATCACCCCAAGCAGTCTGTGTAAGGTTGATGCTTCCTCTGGAATGCGCCCCAGTGCCGTTAAAAAATCTTGGCTATGTCTATTGCGAGCTTCATCAACAACATCAGTATGGGCGCTGAGTTCCTTCGCTAGACGCGCTTTTGAAGCTTTGATCGATTCGCTTAATCGAGCCGCCGCTTTTCCCGTTGGCGCGACTAAACGGATTTCCTGTTGTGATTCCATTTGTAGCAATAACAAAAGTTTAGTTACAGTGGTGGTTTTGCCCGTACCTGGGCCGCCAGTGATCACCGACAGTTTTTTACCCAGCGCTGTGGCGGTGGCGACCTTTTGCCAATCAATGGGTGCTGTGTCTTCACTTTTAGTGAGTACATTGTTAGTGAGTGAATGGGGATCGCTCACATTGGCAGGGAACAGTTGATCTAGCAGTGACCTCAACTTAGCTATTTGCGGTTGCTTTTGGTGGCTTGTTTCTTCAGATAATTGCCTAGATACACTTCCGGACAAGCGGATTAATGAGGCGGCCACTGAGGTTTCAAATTGATGATAACGTTGTAAATAGAGTCTGCCATTATCAAAAATAAGTGGTTTATTGCTGCCCGCTTGGCCGACGGCATCAAAGGTTTGCAAGGTCTCTGTGAGTGCTTCGAGGCTTAAGGTGATTTTACAATGGCTATTTTGTTCGGCCATGGGATTGAGTGGCACGATATGGGCGAGCACTAGACAACTGTGCTGTGAAGATAATTGCTGGCTTAATAGCGCACACAGCAAAATAAATAAGGGATGTTGGCTGTCGCTTGGATGTAAGAGACTCATTTCGAGTGCGAAATGCCGATCGAGCGGTGTGAGCAGTCGTTCTTGCTCCCACTGTTTTAACAGCTCTGGCAGCGGCGCTGTAAGCTGAATTGCGCCATGATCTATCCATTTCGCCGCAGTGAGTGAATGTGCATTTAGCCCTTGGGTTGAGCGCATCATGCCGTGACTCCTGTATCTATTGCACCAGCCAATCTGCTATGAAATAAATTGTCATTAAAAAGTGAATCTAGCGCGAGAATAAGTGCCTTCGGCGGCTTGTCGTAATAAATACCATAGCCGGGATATTGAGCCGACATTCCCCGTAAGAACAAGTAATAACAACCGCCGATGTGGCTGTCGTAGTCATAACTTGGCAGGCGTAAACTCAAATACCTGTGTAGCGCCAATGAATAGAGAATGTACTGCAAATCGTACCTGTGATCGGTTATTGCGCTTTGCAGCGCGCTCTGATGGTAGGCATTGATGTTGTCGCCTAAATGATTCGACTTATAGTCGGCGATATAATATTGACCTTGGTATTCAAAGGTTAAATCGATAAAGCCTTTGAGCATGCCCTTGAGATCATCAAACTTAAGTGTCGACTCATAGCCAAACTGCTGCAGTAGCGCATTGAGCTCAATATCTTTAAGTTCGCTTAAGGGTAAATAAAACTCCATTTCGACTAAGGTATTCTGCGGCGATAACTTGGCTAAGCACAAATCAGGATGTTCAGGTTTGACGGCGCTTACATGCCCCGTGACTTGCGACTCTAAGGCGTGCGGCATAGCGCCGAGCGGTGCATGCAGCACATCCAAATACCAAGTATGTAATACTGTTTGCCATTCGGGCGCGATACCGTATTGCAGCATGGCTTTAGGCAATTGCAGCGGTAAGTCGATTTCTGCCTGCGTAAAATCAATCTCTTCTAGCACTAAATGCATAAAGCTACCGGCATTGGCGCCGCGTTCAAAGTTAAAGCGATTGAGCATGTCATCCTGCAGATCATGACTTGCCTCATCAGGAATAGAGAGTGTTTGCACAGCCGTATATTCAAGCGTACCTAATATTTCATCATCGGCGCCCGGCGCGGCTTTACCATGGCTGGTATTTTTAACGAGACCTGAATAACTGCCGACTCGCCACGGCGTGCTGTATTGGCGGGTTAAGGTTTTCGCGCTCAGTATTTGCGCTATGTCTTGGCTTGAGGGCAATGGGCGCTCGTCTATGTCATCGGGCACCTTATCAATACTTATGGCTTCCACATCTTGAGCGAGCTGCTGCGCAGCATTGCAGATACGGGCAAAGTCACATTCTGAGTCGCCTATGCCGAGCAGATAGCCGATAGCGGTTTCATGCAGCTGACTTTTAAGGCCATTTTTAAGTTGACGACTGTGGTTGGCGATATACAAGTAACACAAATACACAGGGCGAGTGAGCGCCACATACAAAAGGCGCAAGTCTTCGGCTAAGGTTTCTTGTTTTGCGCGCTCCCAACCGTCATCCGTGCCTTCGATATCCCACACGAGCTCTTGCTCACCTGCATCGTTGGTTCTGTGGTACAGCATAGGCGTAGGGCGGCGGCGATTGTCGCGGGCTAGGCTGACAAAGGGCACAAAACATACGGGATACTCAAGACCCTTACTCTTATGGATAGTGACGATCTGCACTAGATTCTGCTCGCTCTCAAGGCGCAGCTGCTGTTCATCTGTGCCTGTGTTATCAATCAGTTGCTGTTCATACCAATTGAGTAGGGCACTCATACCATCAAGTTCGGTGGCCTTTTGCTGTAAGAGCTCAGCAAGGTGGCGAAAATCTGTCAAACGGCGCTCGCCATTCGTGGCATCTTGTTCCTGTGCATCGGTTTGCGTACTGGCGGTGTGCAGTAAACGGTCAATTAGTTTAGTGCTATTGGCAAGGCTGAGTAGCGCGGGCATGATGCCGCGTTTCTGCCACACTTGGTGCAAGTTAAAAAATTGCTCTAATAACAGCTGTCTGTGCTCTTCATCTTGGTTAAAGGCATGGATTTGCTCGGCGCTATAGCCCAATAATGCCGTGGCTAGGGCGCTGCGCAGTGCCCGTTCATCTTTAGGGTTCGCTAGAGATCGCAAAATTAACGCCATTTCCCGCGCTTCAAGGGTATCGAACACACTGTCGCGACTTAAAAACACCGCGCCTATGTGGCGTTTACTTAATGCGGTTTTCATCACTGCCGCTTCGTTGCGATCCCGCACTAAGATGGCGATGTCTTTGGCGATCAAAGGCCTTTTAGGGCTGTGGCATTCGCCATTGGCCGCATCTGTCAGTAAACGGGTAATTTGTGCCGCCGCGTCTTCGGCGAGCAAGTGTCTTGCCGTGGTTTTATTGAGGCCGTTTTCTGCACTTTCGCTTAAGAGTCTTAATCTTAAGGCGGCTGGATTGGCGGTTTTTTCAGTGAGGATTTTCCCTTTAGCACTGCTGGGCGTTTTCACGCTATCAAAGGGGATCGACTGACTGATAAACGGATCGTGATGCTGGCTAAACAGATGGTTAACCCCAGCGACCATGTTTGCGCTTGAGCGGTAGTTGGTATCCAGATGATAGTGGGCCTGCGTATGATGACGGGCCTCAATATAGGTATGGATATCGGCGCCGCGAAAGGCATAAATGGCTTGCTTAGGATCGCCAATCATCAACAGGCTGAGCTTATTTTTTGTATCGTTTTTGCCTTGCTGTTCAAACGAGTAGCGGTCTTGGTAGATGCCAGAGAAGATCGCAAATTGCAGCGGATCGGTATCTTGGAATTCATCAATAAGCGCGACGGGGAAACGTGTTGCCACGGCTTTGGGCAAGGTTTCATTATTGGCATGTAGTGCGCTCGCTAATGTCGTGAGCAAATCATCGGGGGTCAGCACATTTTTTTGTTGTTTTTGCTGGGTAAATCGCTCGCTTATGCCAAGTTTCGCACTATACAAAAATGCCGGTTTAATGGCGGCAATCAATATGGCGAGTTGCTCCATATGATCCATTAGCGGTGCTTCGCTCACACTTGGGATGACGCCCCCCTTGTTGAGTTTTAACTCAGACAGCGATAAGGCTTCTAACTCTTTCAGTGGCGGCAACCCATGACCGAAGGCGAGCCAGTTATCCAGTGCATCGAACATGGCGGCGAGCTTGGGGTACTTATCCGTTGCTTTGCCAAAGCGGGTGCCGTTGAGTGGCAAACTGTGTAGCAATGCCAATAAGCCATCGCGTCCCCTTGGCCAAGCTAATTTAAAGCGATCTAAACTTTGGCGCAGTAATAGGGCCAAGGCATCAAACTTAAGCGCGGGTTTCAAAGGTTTTGCTTGACTGGCGCCAAGGAGCGGTCGCAACTGTTTGACTAAACCATCGGGCTCGCCAAATTCCTTGGCAATGATTTGCGCTAAGTAATCGGGCAGCGGATAACAGGCCTCACGCCAAAAATCCCGCACGGCATGGTGCAAAAATTCGCTGTCGTCCAAGGTAAAGTCCGATTCGAACAGCAAGGAAGACTCAAAGGCGAGATCCGATAAAATTCGCTGACAGAAACCGTGGATGGTAAAAATCGCCGCTTCGTCGAGTGATTTAAGGGCGAGATCGAACCGCCGCAGGGCAATGGCGCGTTCACTCTCTGGGGTGTTGTCATACAACGCCTGCACAAAGGGATCGGCAATCGTTAGTCCTAAGAAACACTTAAAGGCAACTTGAATACGGCGACGAATACGATCCCTTAACTCTTCGGTGGCCGCATTGGTGAAGGTAACCACGAGAATTTGTTCGCAGGTGAGCGGCGCAGGAATGCCATCACCAAGCAATAAGCGTAAATAAAGACCTGAAATCGTGTAGGTTTTACCTGTGCCTGCGCTGGCCTCAATAAGACGACTACCGCCAAAGGGCAGAGTGAGAGGATCAAGCGCTTGTGGTGCTGAATGTAAGGCTTGCGTGTTCAACGGCATCTGTTCACTCATGCTTGCTCTCCCTGTGCACTATTGCGGTTCAAATGTGGTGCGAGAGCTTGTGTGTCAGTCGCGTGTTCATTAGCAGGGCCTTGGCTCATGCCATCGTTGAGCGCAAATTCCTCAAGCTGAGCCAGCGTGTCTTTGAGATATAAACTCACCATAGGGCGATAGATACGCTCGGCTAATGCGCCAAAGCTATCCTCAGAGAAATCCCGCGGGAAACTGAATAATCGCTGGTAATGGGGTTCGTTCCCTTCACCCAATTGACTCTGCTCATCTAACCATTCGGGTAACGCTTGCTGCAAACGCTCATCGTGCTCACCCTCGCAGCTGACGTAGGCCAGTGACGTGCGCGGCATAAAACACAGTGGGTGTTGCTGGCCTTGATAAAACAACACTAACAAATCAGCCAGTAACGCATGGGCGCGCTCTGCTGTGATTGGCGCTAAGGCGTGGAAGTGCCCCATGTCGAGTAGATAGCTTGCATGTGTGTGGCCCATTGCCATTAAACACAGGTGGCGAAGGTACAACCTCAGCACATCGCGACCGTGTGCGCTACCAGGGCGATAATTGACTAACCCCTTAGGGCTGATGTCATCGATACGACCTTGCAGTAACACTTGCTGGGATTTACCCGCCGTAATGGGCAAGTCAAACACGAGTTTAATATCGGCGTGACTGCTGGCTTGTTCTCCCTTGAGGAACAAGGTTCTGCCAATCAAAGGTTTAATATCATGCTGATATTGGCGCAGTAGCAAATCATCGAAGGGCTGCATGGGCAAAGTGCCACTGGCTTTGAGGCGTTTAATCAGTTCAATATCGGGCTCAGTTAGGCCTTGGCCTATGGCATCGTCGAGTAACTGGGCCTGCAACATATAGCGCTCTAGGGCATTCAAGCTAAAGGGCTCGTCATTATCATCGGCCTGAATATTAAGGCTGAGATCGACTTTTAACGTACGGTTGAAGAAGTACTGCGCTGGATTTCGAAAGAAACGGATCAGGGCTGACACATCCACTTGTTTGCTTTGCTGTTGTTCGTGCACAGAAGCGGGCTGTGCCTCTGTTTCTGGCACTGAGTCTTGTTCATCCGCGTCGAGCAGAATGCGAGTTTGCGCGCTGATAAAGCGGCCCGCATTTGTGCCCGCAGCGTCCGCATTGGGCGGACACCATTGCAGGCTGTAGCTTTGGCCTATGCCCGAGTTATTTTGGGTTCTGCCTGATCCATCTATGTTTGAGCCATCTTTGTCATCATTTTTTACTGTGGCTTGATACAACTTGGGATCAAAGGGTTGCAGCGGCTGGTGGCTGACAATTGCGTTATAGAGGGCTTTTTCGGCATCCTCTGGGTCTATGGGGCTTGCAGCGTTTTGCGATTGAGCCAATAGCGTTTCAGGTAGATAGCACAGCTGACAATATTCAATCAGTTCAGAGACGAGCATAGAGGCGATACGCTCAGAGTTATCCCGTTCGCTGCGGCCAATATAGCTGATATACAGTTGTTCCCGCGCCGACAATAAGGCTTCTAAAAACAAATATCTGTCATCGAGGCGGCGGGAGCGATCGCCTTTACGGGCACCGAAATGCGCCATTAAATCAAAGCCGACGGGATGTTGAACCCTAGGATAAACCCCATCGTTCATGCCGAGTAAACACACGACCTTAAAAGGAATCGAGCGCATCGGCATCAAGGTGCAAAAGTTCACGCTTCCCGCAAGATAACGCTGGCCGACCCGAGATTCGGTTAAGCGTTGATTAAACCACTGTTGCAGCACTTCAATACTGAGGCTAAGCCCGCTTATGCGCTCTTGGGCTAGCGGCGCTAACGGGCTTATATCTAAAGAAAAAGCTAACGGTGAGGTATCAAAGGGCCTGCCCGCCGATAGTAACTCTTGCTCTAGGGCGGCAATGGCATCGCGGATTTCCTGTAATTGTTCGCGCTCGTCTTCATCGGTGTCGTAGAAGGCATCTAGTAGCTCAGTTAATTCCGCTAAACGCAGGGCGCCCACTTGTGGCTGGGCGAGTATTTGCGCCGTTTCATCGAGCACTTCAATAAAATTGAGTAGCTTACCTAACGCCTGCGCCGATTGACCTTCGATGCCAGTCACGATCAAATGGTCTTGGTAAAGCGGCGCATCGTCACTCAAGGCGTAACCTAAAATCAGCCTTTTAATACCAAAGGCCCAGGAGTTTTGCTCAAACGCTGGCACACCTTGTTTAAGGCGGCTTTGTTCATCGCGGCCCCAGCGCACGCCTGCTTCATCTAACCAGCGGCGGATCAGTTGCAATTCATCGTCATCGAGCTGGAAACGGCGCAAAATGGCGGGCACTTCGAGTATGCTCAAAATGTCGGTCAGACCGAAGCGACTCTGATTAATCCCGAGTAAATTTAAAAAGCTATTGATGAGCGGTGATTCCTGCGCTGCACCGCGGTCGGCAATGGCGTAGGGAATGTAATGCAGGCCTTGCTTCGCCGAGAAGACAGCATCGATATAGGGGGCGTAGGCGGCGACATCGGGCATCATCACCACTATGTCTTTAGGCGTCAGGTCGATATCATTGCTGAGTAACTCAAGCAAGTGATCGTGCAGGGTTTCGATTTCCCGCAGTGGGCTGTGACAACTCTTGACTCGAATGGATTCATCGTCGCGCTTTAGTAGGCGTCTGTTCTCGACATTTTGGTACAGCTCGGCATCTGGCCCTAGCACTCTGTCTAAGGTTTGCATCTCTAAAATATCGTATTGCACGCCATGGAGCATGCTGGCATGACTGTGTGGCGAGTTGGGATCGTCACAAGGTTCACAATACACATCATCGCCAAAGTCGCAGTGTTCGGCGGGGAGCTCAAGCAGCATATCGAGTAATTCACGGCCCATCTTGCCGTTATTGGCAAGCAGCGGGTTACCCACTTCTAGTTTATCTTCCCACAGTTCGGCTAATTGGCGTTTACCCGCATATTGCACCGCCATGCGGGCACGATTACGGGGATCAACAATGTCGCCCCAATAGTGCTGACACGGGCTTAAGCCAAGCACGATCACATCGATACGACTTGCTAGATGGTAAAGCACTTCAAGGGTTTGCGGCGCCATCGAGGAAATGCCAAACACAAATAGGCGTTGTGGCAATTTGGCGAGTGACGTGTCGGGATGATTCAGCGCTGCAATTAAGTCACTGTGCAGGTTGGCCCTGTGGTAATGGCTTTGATTAAGCTCATCACGGTTAAAGGCAATGAGTGCGCGCCATAAAATGGGTTGCCAGCGTTGGTCTTCATTCAGCGGCTTGGTGAGTGAGTCGGGATGCTCGTTTTGCTCCCACGCTAAAATCCAATCGGGGCGATACACTAAGTATTGGTCGAAGATATCGGCGATGCGGCCACAGAGTTGGTACAGCTTAATATCATCAGCCGTCAGGTTACTGGTGTTGAGATGTTCACTCGTGTCGGCAGCATTTGTGCTGGATTGCTGATGACTTAGATAGTGTCTCAACGGCCCAAAGGCGTCATTTTGTAGCATGCGCGGTAAGAGTTGCATCAGCTTCCACGTCATTGCCGCCTTAGTGAAGGCGTTATCCTTAGGCACATTGGGCAATAAGTCATGGCACAACTGCCAGGTAAAGCTCGATGGCAGCGGGAATTCCAGTGCGGCAGCAATTCCATTCTGTTTGGCGATTTCGAGGCGTAGCCAAGTCGACATGCCGGGACTCTGTACCAGAATATGCTCGTTACTCAGTAGACGTGCAAAAGCAAGGGGTTGGGTCAGGTAAGCGGCTAAATGGGCGCAGAGCACTTCCATCTGATTGGACTGGATTAACTTTAGCATGTGCAACTCGGCATGGTGACAATAAAACAATTCTATGTGTTTGATTTATAAGATTCAACACTATTGCTGCTTCTGTGGAATTAACCCGCAATTTTAGGTGTTTATTGGTGCTTGTTCTGATGAGGTATCGTCAGTTACAGCTCAGTTGACGAATGCTAGGCTAGATTGAATTTATCTTTCACTTTGGCTCTGAGCAATAACCAGTTGAGTTGCTTCGCCGCCGCTTTAAATGCGGTTAAATGCGCTTGATAGTCTTTAGCCGGTAAATCTTGGTACTTCAGCGCCACATAACTTTGTGTCAAGGTTTGGAACAGCGTGCAAAGCTTTGGTGCACTGTGTTGGTATTGCTCAATAATCTGCTGCGCAAATTGATTTGGTCCATCACTGTCTTTGCGCTTAATGCCGTGGTGTGCGAGACGATTACAGAGCTGTTGATAACGAGTACTAATGGGATCGCCTTGAACTCTAAAATGTAATAAGCCTGCACTGTAGGCAATATAGAGCACGATAAGGCTGATACACAGCCCCATAAAGACCGCGATTTTAGTGTGAGTCACATCGCCTAAAATGCCACTGAGCACTTGATTTTGCTTCTCTTGGTTAAAACCCAGTACCCACACGCTCCAGTAATAATCTATGCTGGCAAAACGTTGTCTTAACTCATTGAGCCAAGGCATTGATTTAAATCGTAAGCTACTAAAAGGGCTTTCCTGCAGGTAACTCTGCTCGGGATCAAATTGGGCGTCGAAACCTTGCTCGATACGATCGGGCGCCACCATAGCGGTGGGGTCGAAACGCACCCAACCTTCATCTTCGAGCCAAACCTCAGCCCATGCGTGGGCCATATATTGATACACACTGTAGTAACCCGCTTGCGGATTATATTCCCCACCCTGATAGCCTGTGACCATACGTGCGGGTAAACCTGTGGCCCGCGCCATAAAAATGAAGGCAGCGGCATAGTGCACGCAAAAACCGGCTTTGTTTTCAAATAAGAAATCATCCACTTGTTGCGGCCCAAGGGGAGGCGGCGTGAGAGTGTAGAAAAAAGGCTCACTATTAAAGTGGCCCATCATGGCCCATAGTCGTGGCTTAGGCGCGGGATACTGAGTCTTAAACTGCTCAGCTAACGTTAAAGTGCGTGGATTACTTTGGCTCGGTAGTTCGAGGTTAATCTGCCTTTGCCGCGCAGATAGCCTGAGATCCATCTTCGCCTTAGGCCAAGACTCTACTTGATAACTCATTCGCTGATCGATATTGCGCAGCGCTAACAGTCGATAGTCGGGCATATTGACCACGCTATCATCTTGGCTGTAGGCCACATCGAGACCAAATAACCACGGTTGGTGGCTCGGCTCAGCAATCACTTGATAACGAATACCATGCTTATCTTGCTTACTTAATGCGATCTCTTGATCTTCACTGCTTATCGGAGCAGTACTTTTACTCATGGGATCAGGATTATTGACCATCAATGCTGGGCTGGGCCGTGAGGGCGGAAACAGCAGCGCATCTTTTTGCAACTGTTTAATCCCCGCTTCTTGGCGCCAAGTGACACTATCATAGTTCTCCATCACGAGGGTGCGCCAATATAACTCGGCATTAATGGGCTTTGCATTGGTAAAACTCGCCCTAAAGGCAAGTTCAGTCGAACGGGTGAGCTTACCTATATCACCAATCGCCAGACTATCGGACAAGCCCGTTTGGGCTTCTTTCATGTTGGGCACTAACCAGAGCGGTGCAAGACGCGGTAACACTAAAAATAACAGCAGCGCGAGGGGAAGGCTCTGGAGTAAAAATTTGCCACCGATCCAAGCCGTGTGTTTTAAGGATTGCTTATCTTGATACAAAGTCACGAGTACGCAGGTATTGATCAGCGTTACCACGAGTAAATGCGCGGTATTAAGCAGGGATTGATGGTCAATAAAGGTCAGCGCGATAATAAAATAGCCCGCGAGGACGACAACGCGCACATCCCTTTGATTACGCATTTCAATGTATTTTAAGGCATAACCTAACAGCAGCAGATTTACTAGCGCATTGAGTAAGCCGATTTCCTTTGAAACGAGTGCCAGTGTGGTTGCGGCGCCGATCGCAAGACTGGTGACCAGAAAACGCGGTGGTTTTGCCACTTTGCCGACATAAATCCCCACACGCCACAGCAAACAGATAGCGCAAATGCCCAAAGTCCAAGGCGTGGTTTTATCAAATAGTGGGCTCAGTACGGCGATATTGGTGATCAATAACCAAAATAAAGTCTGACGGCTGATGTTATCGCCAATTTGCGGTGTTGTACTGCTGGCCGTTAATGTCATGCCTGTTCCCTCGAGGTAGGGATATGACGTTTCGTGCTGGTGGTTTTCGCCGTTTTATTCGAGTGCTTTGCCGCTGATGACGAATTAACGGCTGAAGGCGCTAATTGTGGATATAAGGCAATGGCTTTTTGACAGGCGATCCTATGGTGATTGCCTATCGCGGGCGCGATCAGAACATCGTCTCCCATTGGGTTTTGCAGATGTAAGCCAAAATACTGCTCAAGTTGCGTGAGTTTATTGACTTGCCAGCTTAACTGACTCAATTGGGTTTCGAGGCGTTTGGCATCGGGTCTGAGCCTTAACCAGACGGGATCACCTTGAGGCTGCTGGAATTCTTTAGTCAACATGCCGCGACCCTGTGCCCATTGTTTCCATGCCACTTGCTTGAGGGATTCGCCGAGCACATGGGGTTTAAGGCCTTTAAACTCATCAATCCCCGACACATGTTTACCCGCGAGTAACAGGGGATCTTGCTCCGACTGGGTATGATCAGCCTCAAGCTGTAGCGGCGCTTCAATCGGCAGGGCAAAGACTAAGTGACTAATGGCTAAATCCACATGGGACCACGCGCGGCAAAGCCCTAAGGGATAGAAGGATTCAATTTTGAGCCGACCCGGTGACACTTGACCCCGCTGATGATATTCGAAGGGCACGAGCGCTTGTTGTTCATCTGTACCAAGGTTCTGCACCGTATAAGTGCGATTATGCGGATAGTTAAGTTGTATGTTATGGCCACTGTGGTGCGTGCTGATGAGGACGGGAAAGGTTAAGGTTTCGCCCGCATAGACTTCGGGTGGCGTCGTGGCCCGTAAATGTAAGCCAGCCAGATTTTTGTAACTGTAGAGAATGCAGGTATTAAAGAGGCTTAGGAGTAAGATGCTGAGGCCAATGACTAAGTTATTTTGATAGTTAGTGCCGAATAGATATAAAAGTAAAACCAGACCGAGCCAAACTAACCCAAAACCGCTCGGCAGAATAAAAATGCTGCGATGGCTTAAGGTTATTTCGGGACTCGGTGGCAAGCGTCTTGCTAACCAACGTTGCCAAATCGGGACTAACGTCGGAATGAAAGTCGGGAGTATCAGTCGTTTCACTTCTGAGTTATTTCCTTAGTTTAATGGGTTAACTGCATACTTTAGCGATATCTTCTCATTACAGTATCTTGCTACATAATAGGGTTAACACTGGTGAGAATTCGCTCAGATAGGGCTTCACCCTGTAATTGGCTACTGGTTCTGAGTCTATGCTCCGCTACACAACAAAATACCGCTTGCACATCTTCGGGGACTAAATAATGTCGACCTTCTAAAAAGGCCCATGCCTTAGCCGCTTGTAATAGCGCTTTGGTGGCACGCGGTGATAACCCCACGCTGTCACTTTGGCTACGGGAAAAACTCACTAAGGCCAGAATATAATTGAGTAAGGCATCGGAAGCGCTGACTTTGTCGCACTGCTCTTGCAGTTGCATTAAGGCCATCGGTGTCAGGCATTGGGGCAATTGATCTAAGGTTAAGTGGTTATGATTGCTCTTAAGCATAGCGAGTTCAGCATCGTGGCTTGGATAACCAATAGACAGACGCATCATAAACCTGTCGAGCTGCGATTCTGGTAGCGAAAATGTACCGGATTGATCGGTGGGATTTTGAGTCGCGATCACAAAGAAAGGATTGGGCAATCTGTGGGTGATGCCATCGACGGAAATTTGTTGTTCGGCCATCGCTTCGAGTAAAGCGCTTTGTGTCTTAGGGCTGGCGCGATTAATTTCATCGGCCAAAATCATCTGCTTAAAAATTGGTCCAGGATGAAAGATAAATTGTGCTTGATGTTTATCAAAAATCGATACGCCGAGAATGTCGGCAGGCAGCATGTCACTGGTGAATTGGATCCGCTGATAGCTCAAACCTAAGCTTTGGGCTATACCATGGGAAATACTGGTTTTACCCATACCGGGTAAGTCTTCAATCAACAGGTGCCCACGGGCGAGAATACAGGCTAAAGCGAGACGAATTTGCCTAGGCTTGCCCAGCAATACTTGTTCGAGTTGTTGTAGTAATTCGCTGATCCCAGGTTGTGCCACGGGCGACTCCTAATACATTTGGAAGTGTGCTTAAGGTGCATTTGCAAGCTGATGTGCGTTATCACTATGGCGGATCATCGCCTGTATATCCAGTGGCATTTCTAGTGCTAAATCAATTACTCGACAGCATTAGGTTTGGTCTTTAGTGGGCTGGTGGCGCGAATGTAAACCGTTTTAGCCTGATCTTACGTAAGGCACAGTACTTGGCTGCTGGTGGGGCGAATAAACCAGGATTTAAACAAAAAGCCTTGGACAAAGTCGACACCGATATCCCGCGCAAAGGCTAAGTGAGCTTCAGTTTCTATGCCTTCTAAAATGCACTGTTTGTGGGTCTTTTTGGCAAAGTTGACCAATGCAATTAATAATTGGGCTCCCTCGGGGTGTGTTATGTGCGTTAACCAATGGCGGTCAAACTTAAGATAATCCACGTTCATCATCAGATCGACACTGAGCATGGAGTGGGGCGCACCAATATCATCCAGCGCCACATGTATCTTAGCTTGTTTAAATTGAGTGAATAATTGACTGGCCAGCTGGGCATCGTTAATGCAGGTGTTTTCGATGATCTCGACCGTGACTCGTTCATAGTGGGACAGTAAACGAATGAGCTTGGCGGTATGTGGTCCATCGACGGCGTGGGGATCAACATTGATAAAAATTCGCTGCTGACTCGGCGCATGGATGAGTTGAAATGCCTTGGCTTGATATTCAACTGCAGCGAGTATTTCTGTGGATTCATGCAATTGCTCGAACACAATATTAGGTGCAACCGCATCACCATTAGGCAAGTAAAAGCGTGCTAAGGCTTCATAGCCGTCGATGGCTAAAGTATGAGGATTGACAAAGGGTTGGTATTCGCAGCTAAGCGTTAACGAACTAAGGTTAATCATGGGTGTAATGGGATTCTTAATGCTTTAATACTAATTATTCGCATTTAACGCCCTTCAGTGCAAACAAGTTTTTGATAAAACGGCGTGATTGCTGAATAATTATTCGCTTTGCTAATTATTTGAATTTAGAGAATATCATTTAGATTTTTTGGTGGTTAAAGCATGAGCGTTACCCTAGGGTATGCTGAAAAGTAGGAACTCGATGCAGCTGAGTATCGAGTTCCTTTTCATGTCGCGAGTTAGTAAGCAAACTTAAGCTCAGCTTCACTGAATAATGGCTGTGCTTTTTGCTTTTGCGCCTCATAAATCAATCGATAGCTGAGGACGGCTTGAACATATTCACGGGTTTCAGTAAAGGGAATCGCCTCGATAAAGCCCATGGCATCGAGTTTGCCATCAGAGTTTGATAACCAGCGACGCACGCGAGAGGGACCCGCGTTATAGGCCGCCGTCGCGAGGATGCGGTTTTGGTTAAACTCTTTCAACAGCTGGGCATAGTAAGCGCTACCAAGATTGAGGTTAAGCTCTGCGCTGTAGAGATCCTTTGGATCGCTATATCTGGCCCCGTGTTTTTTGGCGGTAGCTTTGGCCGTGGCAGGCATAATTTGCATTAGGCCACGGGCACCTACGCCCGAGGTCGCATAAAGATAGAATGCACTTTCGCGGCGGCTAATCGCACGGATCTCATCGATGTTAACCCTATGCTTTTTGCTGGCGTGCTCAAAACCGGCTTGGTGTGCCATAGGGAAGCGTAGAGGAATATCATCCCACAACTTACCTTGAATACTGGCTTCAACACCAAAATCGTACCAGCCCTGTTCATGGGCATAGCGTCCATAGCGTGCTCGCATCGTATTGTCACTGCGTTTTAGTAGCGACATCCATTCATAGCGAGCATCGAAATAACGGTCGAGCGCCATTAACTCTTGCACTCTGACAAAGCCGAGATCATCGGTTAACTTTTGGCTATTGGCATCAACAACAGGCTCAGGGCTTTGATTGAGTGATACCGGTTTATTTAAGAACTGCGCAGCAGCAAAACCGTAAAAATTACGTTCATTACTGATTGTCGCGAGCGCTTTTATGGCGCTTTCAGGCGCTTCTTTGGCATTGGTGCGATAAAGCCAGTATTGCCAACGCTCCTTTGCCAAGGTTTCTGGTTGGAGTAGGTTCAAGTAACGGGCAATACTGCGCATGTCGTGATCGCGGATAGCCCATCTTAAACGGCGCTCAAATAAGTCGTCATTTTTCAGTTCAGTGAGCACATTGTCGACATAGTTTTTATAGTTATCATCTTGTTCAATTAAAATGCGGCGAACAAGGTATTTATCGAGTTGCTGCGCTTGTTCTGGGGTAAAACGATGAGCCTTTTGATACCGTTCATACAAATTAATGGCTTGGTCGAGATCCTTACGGGCAAGGCGTTTTAATCCTGCGGCAACAATGTCACCGACAATGGGATTTTTATCTTTAAACTTTTCGGTATGGCGCAGGCTATTGGGATCTTTATAGACGGCGACTAAACGCTTAGCTTCGTTACTATGGGTGGTGATTTTTTGGGATAAAAAACTCAGTAAACTCGTTTCGCCAGCCTCGAAACTCAGCATAATTCGCGCCCATACGACATCTTGAGTGCGTTTACCGGCTTTGGTCCATGTGTTGAAAAGAGGATCACATTCCTTTGGGCGCGAACCCCCAAATACCCAAAGTGATTGTGCGGCTGCATAAGCCGTTTTTAGATCGCCCTTGGCGAGTTTCGCTTCATAGTAATAACACTGCAGGCGGATGTCGGTAGGCGCTTCTGGGGTGATCGCAAGATAATCATTCCAGCGTTTTTGGCTACCAGCATTGTTTAAATATTTAGACCGTAACCTATTGTACATGGGTGTGGTTTCATATTTTTCAATCAAGGCTTTAGCTGCATAACCCTGTAAGGCATTAAGAGCACCTATGTCGATATCATGATCTAAATAAATCGCGAGCGGATAATTACCTAGTTTTGCCCGTAGGGGTTTATAGGTTGCATAATCTTGCTTCTTCAGGGCTTTTTCAGCCTCAAGAAAGGTTTTCTGCGTTGACGTTAACGCAAGGGCAGCAGGGGCATTCAATGCGCCTGCGAGCAATATTGCACTGGATATAACCACATTTATAACTGCTTTGCACATGGAGCGTTTGCCTCCGGGCATCAAGGTATCAATCGACATGTCCGTATCGATTTGAGGTAATTAATGGGTGTTCAATTCTTGTTATCTATCATTGCATTCGACAGGCTCGAGTTCCGTGTCCTTAGGATCGCGGGTATGCGACAGATTAAGTTCAGCGTCGTCATCCTGAGTGTCGTTATCGTCTTGGGCTTCATTGAGCGCTTTTTCTAGCAGCATTTTATCCAGTTGTTTGCTGGTATCGACCCCGAGCTGCTGCATTAAATGAGCTTGACGCACTAGGTTGCCTTTGCCCGATGACAGCTTGTTCATTGCGCTGTGATAGGTTTTTTCTGCATTATCTAAGGCGCGGCCGAGTTTTTCCATGTCTTCAATATAACCACATAACTTGTCGTAAATTCGACCTGCTTGTTTTGCAATGGTTTGTGCGTGTTGATTTTGATATTCGTAGCGCCAAATATTGTTAATTGTGCGCAGGGCCACCAACAAATTCGTTGGACTAACGAGCATGATATTCTGCTCAAGGGCAAAATTGACTAGGCTAGGATCATGCTCTAACGCCAGTAAAAATGCCGGTTCTATAGGAATAAACATCAATACATAATCGAGACTCTTAAGCCCGTGCAGATGTTGATAATCCTTTTGACTTAAACCTTTAATGTGACTGCGAATTGAAATGACATGCTCGTTAATCGCCTGTTGGCGCAGTGCCGGATCTTCACTGTTGAAGTAGCGCTCATAACTGACCAATGACATCTTAGCATCGATGACCACATCTTTATTTTCTGGCAGATGCACAATCACATCCGGCTTAAAGCGCTTACCGCTATCATCCTTGAGATCTTGCTGAGTATGGTACTCATGGCCTTCACGTAGGCCGCTTTCCTGCAGTACGCGATCGAGGATCACTTCACCCCAGTTACCTTGCTGCTTGTTATCACCCTTGAGCGCTTTGGTCAGGTTGATGGCATCTTGGCTCATCTTCAGATTGAGCTCCCTTAAGTGCTCAAGCTGATGTTTGAGGGCGCTGCGCTCGGATTGTTCGTGGGTGTAGGATTCACGAATTTGCTGTCTGAATCCTTCAAGCTGTTGTTTTAATGGCCCAAGTACGCCTTCGAGTTGGCTGGCATTTTGGTGCTTAAAGTTTTCGCTACGTTCTTCAAAAATACGGTTTGCGAGGTTTTCAAATTGGGTTTGTAAACGCACTTCGGCCGATTCTAAGCTGGCAATTTTATCCTGCAGCGATTCTTGCTGGGCATCGGCCTTGGCTTGAATGGTTTGCTGCATGGCATTGGATTTCGACAGGGCTAATTGGATCTCTAACTGACGGCGCTGGCTATCATTTAATTGCTGCTCTAAGGTGGGAACGCGTTCGGCTAAGGCCTCGGCTTTGCCCAGTTGTTCAATTTTGAGCTCAAGGCGTTGCTGGTATTGACGTAATTGCGCTTCTTTGTCATCGACCAAAATTTGCTGTTGTGCTAAGGATAATTCTGCATCTTCATTTACTTGACGCATTTCTTGCTCAAGTTGGTCTTTGTGTAGTTGCCAGCGTTGGCGGGTGAGTTTTTGATTGAGCAGAGCACCGATCAACAGGCCTAAGAAGGCAATGGCGAGAAGGCCGATGATTTCGGCGACAGAAAAAGATTGAGAAAATGGCATGATCAATAGCACTCCTTTAGCTTTGGCGCTTAGGTTCGCATGCCCCCCAACAGGCTTCAAGCCCTTTAATCAACTATATCTGCGCTTAATGCTTGAATGAGCAAGTCTTATACGTTTAAGGTGAATTTATTCACGGGTGGAAAGTTTTTCTGGCTTTTACCTGTCTATATAAGAGTGAGCGATACAGACGAGCGCCAGAGAAGGTTTTTATCGCGACTCGGTGGCTTTAATCATTGGATGGTAGAGGTGTCAATTGGCTAAACATTCCCGTTTTACCCCAGGTATTCTTAAAAAAGCGCAGTGGCACATGCAAGACAACCAAGTGACGCCAGAAGCGGTATTTCGCTCGCGTCGGCAAATTGTAAAAGCCATGGGACTCGGTGCTATCGGTGCCAGCGTGCCCGGTTATGTGCAGGCTGGATTATTCGATCTATTTGGCGATCAACCTAAGTCCTCATTTATCACTACGCCACTGACGTTTCAATCCAATAAGCAGTACGGTGACGCCGATGTGTTAACCCCATTTGATAAAGTGACGCAGCATAATAATTTCTACGAATTTGGTACGGACAAGCAAGATCCCTTCAATAATGCCCAAGGCTTTAAAGTCGACCCTTGGCAACTGCGTATCGAAGGTGAAGTTGAACGGCCCATGACCTTAGATTTTAATGATCTGACTAAAATGTTCCCGCTTGAGGAGCGTAACTATCGCCTGCGCTGTGTTGAAACTTGGTCTATGGTGATCCCTTGGGTGGGTTTCCCGCTGGCGGCATTATTGAAAAAAGTTGGCGTCACCAGTAAGGGCAAGTATGTCGCCTTCGAAACCGCTTTTGATCCCGAGCAAATGCCGGGGCAGAAGAGCCGATTAATGGGGGGAGGTATTCATTATCCCTATGTTGAAGGTCTCACGATAGCCGAAGCTATGAACGATTTAACCTTAATGTCGGTGGGTTTGTACGGTAAAACCTTGCCACCGCAGAACGGCGCGCCCATTCGCTTAGTGGTGCCGTGGAAATACGGCTTTAAGAGCATTAAATCAATCGTGCGAATTCGCGTTATGGATAAACAACCGCCGACCAGCTGGAATCAGCTTGCCTCACACGAGTATGGATTTTATGCCAACGTTAATCCGGCGGTGGATCATCCACGCTGGTCGCAAGCCACAGAGCGTCGTATCGGCGAGGGGGGATTGTTTTCAGCAACCCGAATCGATACCCAGCCGTTCAACGGTTACGGCGAGTTTGTGGCTTCACTGTATGACGGCATGGATCTGAGGAAATACTATTGATGATTGGTTTGTTGTTTGGATATTCGCCATTAAGCGGGGACAAGGTATGTTGAGATTAACCGCTAAGCACTTGTTTTGGCTAAAGGCGTTATTTCATTTGTTGGGTTTAGTGCCCATCGTCTACCTTGTGCTCACTGTGGTGCTTGGCCGTGCGGGTGGCGATCCCGTGCAGCACATTATTCACTACACAGGCATAGGCGCATTAAATGCGCTAGCGGCGACCTTGCTGATCTCACCGATTGCCAAGTTGACCAAGCAAGGGTTGTTGATGCAGACCCGCCGTTTAGTGGGTTTATATGTGTTTGCCTATGCCACCTTGCATATCTTGGCGTTTTTTAGTTTAGATCTGTTATTTGCTTGGGAATTACTGTTTAGTGAAGTGGTAAAACGGCCGTACATTTTAGTCGGCGCAGTGGCTTATCTTATCGTCACCGCTTTGGCGATAACTTCGTTTAAAGCCTTGATGCGCAAGATGGGACGTCGTTGGCAAACCTTGCATAATGGGGTGTATTTAGTCGCGATATTAGCGCCAATCCATTTTTACTGGTCGGTAAAATCGGAAATCATCGAGCCGAGTCTGTATATCGTAGGTTTTAGCGTGTTATTGCTATGGCGCACGCCTTGGCTTAAGCGCATCCTCAGCCGTAAAGGGACGAATAAAACCGTGAAAAAGACGACCAGTGGACAAGATAAAACGTCGATAAAATCAGCTTAAACGCATAGTGCGAGCGGTGAATCGTTGGCTTGTTTTACGTTTCTTTGTGCCTAACGTGAGATCTAAAGTATAAAAACAAAAATGCCGAATGAAGATTCGGCATTTTTCGCTGAATAAATAGTCTTGCTCAGCTATTTTTCGGGTTCAGTTGACAGGACTTAACCTAAACCTTGAGTCGCTGATTTCATTTGAATAAACTCAATTTTATAACCGTCTGGATCTTCAACAAATGCAATCTCAGTGGTACCACCAGCGACAGGACCAGGGGCGCGAGTCACTTTGCCACCGGCTGCGGCAATAGCAGCGCAACGGGCGTAGATATCTTCATCACCAATTGCTAAGTGGCCAAAGCCTGTGCCTAAATCGTATTTGTCAGTGCCCCAGTTATAGGTTAGTTCAACCACGGCTTGGCCTGTGGATTCTTCACCGTAACCCACGAAAGCTAAAGAATATTTGTACTCTGGATTTTCAGAGGTGCGAAGTAGTTTCATGCCGAGCACTTCAGTATAAAAAGCAATACTGCGTTCTAAGTTACCGACGCGGATCATAGTATGTAATAGTTGCGACATAGGTCCTCTCTCTAAATAGATTACGGGGTGGAGTATACCAAAAATCCGTAGATGGACCTCGATAAATGTCAGCCATTGTTTTTACAGCGCTTGACCAAGATTAACGCTTAGGATAGGGAAATGAATGTCTGTAAGAGGGATTTTCAGGATTTAGAAGAGAAAATTGCCGATAAATTGGCTATCGCTCACAAAACACAGATACAAACATGGGTTTTTATCACTGGGTTGATAATAATGTAGCCATACCAACTAGGAGAGTGAATGATGAACACCGAACTTAAAATGGCTTTAGGCACCACAGTTGTTATTGCTTTATTTTTCAGTGCGTTCTTTGTTTCAATGTTTTAACGACTAATACAAGTTTGAGTTAACCCAGTTCCAAGTTAAGCAAAAAAGCCGCTATTGCGGCTTTTTGTTTGTCTGAAATCCAGTCTAATCAATGTGAAAACAACACTGAAACGTCAATTTGCTCCACTCAGTTGATTCGAAGCTTAATCTTCAGGATAAATTTTTTCTTTAAAATCACACAAGTCTTCAATGATACAGCTGCCACAGCGGGGTTTGCGCGCAAGGCAAGTGTAGCGTCCGTGCAGGATAAACCAGTGGTGCACATCGACTTTAAATTCCGCCGGCACGACTTTTAGCATTTTCTCTTCCACTTCGACTACGTTCTTGCCGGGCGCGAATTTAGTGCGATTAGCGAGGCGGAAAATATGGGTGTCGACGGCGATGGTTGGCCAACCAAACGCAGTGTTTAGTACCACGTTAGCCGTCTTGCGGCCAACGCCGGGCAGAGACTCTAGGGCTTCGCGGTTTTCTGGTACTTCGCCATTGTATTTCTCAATCAAGATCTCACAGGCTTTGATCACATTGATGGCTTTGTTGTTATATAAGCCTATGGTTTTTATGTATTGCTTTAAACCTTCTACGCCAAGGGCATAAATGCTGTGGGCTGTGTTTGCCACAGGAAAGAGTTTATCCGTTGCCTTGTTAACACTCACATCTGTTGCTTGGGCCGATAACGTCACTGCCACTAGCAGTTCGAAGGGACTTGAAAAATTGAGTTCGGTTTCAGGTTTGGGATTGTTATCGCGAAGACGAGTGAGGATCTGGATACGTTTTTCTTGATTCATGTACGATTCCTGCGCTGTGGTGGGTTTCAACTCTCAACCGTTCATTATTAATATCCTATTAATGATGATTGATGAGTTTACAACCCACGTTCGCTGATTTTCTTATGCTTTGAGTTTTGCCGCTAATCATGTGCTAGGCACACATTAAACGCGTTAACACTAGGGCATATCTGATCGCCATAATGCCTGTCGTTACTTGAAAGCCTAACCTACCTTAGTGATCCGTGCGCGGGTAACACTCGGCTCTGCGGCGACTTGAGGTTGGCGTTCTTTGACTTTTTTATCAATCACATTTTTCAATGCAATCAATAATCCCATCACGATAAATGCGCCGGGTGGCAGCATAGCAAGGAGAAATGGGGTATCGACTTGCCATAGATGCATGGTTAATGATTTAGCCCATGGGCCGAGCAGTTGATCCGCACCATCAAACAGTGTGCCTTGGCCTAAGATTTCCCGCGTTGCGCCCAGCACTGTAAGCACTAAAGTAAAACCAAGGCCCATCATTAGACCATCGAAGGCGGCACTAAACGCATTATTACGCGAGGCAAAGGCTTCGGCGCGGCCGATGATGATGCAGTTCGTCACAATTAATGGCAGGAAGATCCCAAGGGATAAATACAGGCCGTAGGCATAGGCATTGATGAGCAGTTGCACTGTGGTGACTAGCGCGGCGATGATCATCACAAACACAGGAATACGAATTTCTTTTGGCACATAGTCGCGCACCAGTGACACCAAAATGTTAGAGCCAATCAGCACCAGCATAGTGGCTAGACCAAGGCCAAGGGCGTTAGTGATCGTTGCAGTAACCGCGAGTAGCGGACATAAACCTAACAGTTGCACTAGGCCTGGATTGTTTTTCCACAGTCCTTGCCACGCAATTTCGCGATAATTAGTCATGGTTGGCCTCACAATTTAGCGGCTGGCTGAAAATTTGTGCTTGGTTAGTGCTGAAATACCATACCGCGTTTTTGACTGCTTTAACATAAGCGCGCGGGGTAATGGTTGCACCGGTAAATTGGTCAAAATCACCGCCATCTTTTTTAACTAACCATTGCTTATCATCTGCAGAGCCCAGCACTTTACCAACAAACTGAGTGACCCAATCCGATTTACGTAGTTCAATTTTGTCACCCAGCCCAGGGGTTTCTTGATGGGACAAGGTACGTACGCCTAAGACTTCACCTTGGATATTAATCCCAACAATTAATTTGATATTACCGCTATAGCCATCGGGTGCTATGGCTTCCATGGCGATAGCGACAGGCTTGCCTGCATGGGTAGCAATATAGGCCGGCATTGGACTATCCGTGCCTAATGCTTCTTTGTTTAATAGCAAGGTACACTGAGCGGTAAGCTCGTTATCATGTATTTCATCAGGGATTAATTGTTGCAATACTCGCATCAATTCCTGTTGTTCTTGCTGCTTAATCTTGTCAAAGGTTTGTTGATTGACCGCGGCGACGAGACCCGTGCAAATCAAGGCAAACAGTGCCAATAAAAAACCATTTTTAATCATCGGATTTTTCAACTCTTTTTCCTTAAGCTCTCGTTGCCAGCAGAATGACATTATCTTGTAGCATGACTGTAGTCCGCCAAATGGCCTTAGCTAGCTGAATGACCATAGGTGCGTGGCCGCACATAGTAGTCAATAAAGGGGGCGCAGAGGTTAGCCAATAACACGGCAAAGGCAAAGGCGTCAGGGTAACCGCCTTTAATGCGGATGATGTACACCAACACACCAATTAACGCGCCGAAGATAATGCGACCACGGGGGCTGGTTGCTGCTGTGACGGGATCGGTTGCGATAAAAAATGCCGCTAACATGGTCGCGCCAGAAAACAAATGTAATAGGGGACTGCCTTGGGTATCGGGCGACAGTAAGAAACCGATACTCGATGCAACAAAGAGCCCCAATAACACGCCAGTACTGATGTGCCAACGAATGGCTTTCAGTTTAAGTAACACTAAACCGCCAGCCAGATAAGCCAAATTCACCCAGAACCAACCTACGCCTGTGCTGCCATCAAAAATGGCTTTAGTCAGGCTTTCTGTGGTGGTTAATCCTAGGGATAAATCGGTTTTAAGGGTATCGAGTGGCGTCGCCATTGCGATGCCATCTATCCCTAAACGAAACTGTTCCAAGTTAACGTGGGCGCCAATGTTGAAGATAAGTTGCAAGCTCTCAGCTAGGCTAGGCGAATGCAGCGCAACGGTACTCGGTGCTATCCAAGTGGTCATTTGCACTGGGAATGAGATTAACAGCAATACATACGCCGCCATTGCAGGGTTAAACAGGTTATGGCCTAAACCGCCGTAAAGGTGCTTAACGATAACGATCGCAAAGGCGGTGCCCATCACTATCATCCACCAAGGTGCTAGGGGAGGAATGGCGACACCAATCAAGATTGCGGTGAGCATGGCGCTGTTATCGCTAAGGCTGTCTTTGATATTACGATTGCGAAGTTTCATCACCGCAGCCTCACAGCTTAGGGCAACAAGAATCGCAAGCAACACTTGAACAAGCGTGCCCCAGCCAAAAAAGGCGCATTGCACCACAAGGCCCGGCAGTAAACATAAAATCACCCTTTGCATCACAGTTGAGGTATGCAAATTACGTGTGACATGGGGTGATGAGGCTATTTTAAACGCCATTGTGTTCCCTTTTTATCATTCTGTTCTTAATCATTAGCAACATTTGAATCGCTCGAAGCTTCGGTTTGTTGAGCGAGTGCCGCTTTTTTGGCTTTCGCCTTGGCGATGGTCGCAGCAATCCGTGCTTTTTTAAGCTCATCGCCTGATAAGGCTGCCGTTTCAATGGGTTCTGCGGATGGTAAAACGGCTTCGGGTTTGGTTGCGACGGCATCAAGGGCTGCTGCTATCGACGGCGATGCCACGTTAGCTTTAGTTTGAATGTCGTCAACGGACTCTATTTCAGACTCAGCTGCTGATGCCGCAGCTATTTTCTTCGCTTTAGCACGAGCAACAGCGGCGGCCACTTTGGCCTTTTTAATTGCTTCAGCGTCGTTAACGTCAGTAGCGGCTGCTTCTGTATCATCATTCACATCTGCTTGAACGCTAGCTGCGGAATCAACTGCTGGAGTCGCGGTCTGAGTTAAATCATTGTCAGCATTTGTCTCAGCTTGCTGCGCGGCTTTTTTCGCTTTAGCACGGGCAACCGCGGCGGCTACTTTGGCTTTCTTAATCGCTTCTGAATCATTAACGTCACTAACGCTAACATCACTAACGCTAACATCAGTATTGCTAACTTCAATATCACTAGCGGCTGTTTCTGCTTGCTGCGCCGCTTTCTTGGCTTTTGCCCGCGCGACTGCGGCAGCCACTTTGGCCTTTTTATCATCGGCAGCGCTGGCTTCTGGTGTGCTGTCAGCCGTTTCAGTCGTTTCAAGCGGCGCGGTATCGGCTTGCTGAGCCGCCTTTTTAGCTTTGGCGCGAGCAATGGCCGCGGCGACTTTGTCCTTCTGAGATAATGGCGCTTCTTGCGCGATTGCATCTGTTGCTAAGAAGGATTCATCACTTGCAGTAACATTCACCACATCGTTTGTATCAGCACCATTGGCATTCACTTGGGCGGCTTTCTTCGCCTTAGCGCGGGCGATGGCTGCGGCAACGGCAGCTTTACCCTTGGGCGTGTCTGTCGTATCAGTGCTTATTACGTTTGATTGATGATTCAATGATTCTTCAGTCGACAACTCTTCAGTTGCTGATTGTGCCGCTGCGGCTTTTTTCGCGGCGATCCGTGCCATGGCTTCGGCGACGGCATTTTTATCCGTGCCAGTCATAGTTGCTTGTCGGCGCTCTGCGGCTTCTTTGGCCTTAGCTTCACGGGCAAGCTTTTCTTCTTCAAGACGCGCTAAACGGGCATCGAAACGCTGTTTAGCGCGCTCCGCTTGCTGCTTTTCATCGGCGGCTTGTTTAAGTGCAGATTTGGCAATGCGGTAATATTCGACTAAGGGAATATCACTCGGGCAGACGTAACTACAACAACCGCATTCAATACAATCCTTTAGATTGTAGCTGGCAGCTTTGTCATATTCTTCTGACTTGGCGTGCCAAAAGAGTTGCTGTGGCAATAAGAGTGCAGGGCAGGCATTGGCACATTCGCCGCAGCGGATACAGGCTTTTTCTTCTGGCGTAGTTCCTATTTCTTGGCTGCTTGGCACCAGAATACAGTTAGTACCTTTTAAAATAGGCACTTGGATATTTGCCAATGCATGGCCCATCATAGGCCCGCCAATAATCACCTTTTGTTCAGGCTCAGGTGTGAACTCAGTCGCAGCTAGCACATGCTCAACAGGTGTGCCTATCGGTAACCAGTAGTTCCCCGGTTTACCTACATTTTTGCCCGTCACAGTCACAACGCGCTCAATCAGCGGTTTACCTTGAGTAACCGCTTGATGAATCGCAAAGGCAGTGCCGACGTTATGCACGACGATACCGAGTTTGGCGGGAATCGCGCCCGAGGGCACTTCGCGGCCAGTAATTATTTGAATTAACTGCTTTTCACCACCAGAAGGATATTTTGTCGGAATGACCGTTACCCGAATGCTGTCCGCTGGGAGCCCACATTGGACGACTGCAGCTTGCATGGCTTTGGCCGCTTCTGGCTTATTATCTTCAATGGCGATAACAATACGTTTTGGCGTTAATAACCGATGAATAATGCCAATACCGGCGAGGATATCTTGGCTGTATTCGCGCATTAATCTATCATCGGCGCTGATATAAGGTTCGCATTCGACGCCGTTGATGATGACTAAATCAATTTCACTGACCGGATTAAGCTTAATATGAGTTGGAAACGCCGCGCCGCCCATGCCTGCAATGCCAGCGGCACGGATCTTATCGATCATCTGTTGATGGCTTAAGTCATTAAGCTCATTTTGCACCAGCTCACACCAAGTGTCTTTGCCATCGGCTTGGATAACGCAGGTATTAACCGGCAATGCTGAAGCATGGTTACTGGCCCTTGGCTCAATGGCAACGATAGTGCCTGATGTCGGCGCATGCACAGGTAAATGCCAAATAGAGGTACCTTGAGTTAACGGTGTGCCTTTTAATACGCTATCGCCGATGTTTACCGCAAGTGTGCAGTTTTCACCGACTTGAGGGATGGGCACTAAGTACGTAGCGGCTAAGGGCAGTTGGCTAATCGGCGTCGCGTTCGAGAGGAATTTGACTTCGGGTGGATGTATACCACCGGGTGAGCGCCAAAGGGTTCCTTTATCTAATTGATCTAATAAAGTTAACACCGCTTTTCCTCTTCTAACTGTGGGTCTTGGTTCTGAATCTCTTTGATGAGAGTGTCTTGGATGAGAGTCACTGGGATGGCATTTAAGCGCCAGTTCCAATTTTTAAGATTCTGGGTGACTGGGATCATATCAATACAATCGACGGGACAAGGCTCAACACAGAGATCGCAACCCGTGCAATCGGTTGTCAGCACAGTATGCATAAGCTTACCTGCACCGATAATCGCATCCACGGGGCAGGCTTGAATACACTTAGTGCAACCAATACATTCGTCTTCACGTATGTAGGCGACCTTTTTCACTTGAGATTGTGCTTCGGCATTCAGCGGCTCGGGCTCGACGCCCATCAGGGTCGCCAGTTTTTCCATGGTGGCAGTGCCGCCGGGAGGGCATTTGTTGACTTTATCACCGTTGGCAATCGCTTCAGCATAAGGGCGACAGCCAGGGTAACCACATTGACCACATTGTGTTTGTGGCAGAATCGCTTCGAGTTCATCGACAATCGGATTGCCTTCAACCTTAAATTTAACGGCGGCAAAACCGAGTAATAGACCAAAAACTAATGCCAATAGGGTCAACAATATGACTGCAATTAAAATTCCGGACATCTTACTTAACCAATCCTGTGAATCCCATAAAGGCGAGGGACATAAGACCTGCGGTGATCATCGCTATGGCGCCGCCTTTGAAAGGTAAGGGGACATCTGCGGCTGCTAAACGTTCGCGCATCGCCGAGAAGAGAATTAACACTAATGAGAAGCCTAATGCAGCACCAAAGCCATAGATAGCCGATTGGATAAAATCGTGCTTCTCGTTAACGTTCAATAGGGCAACACCCAACACCGCACAGTTAGTTGTGATCAGCGGCAGGTAAATCCCTAAAGCGCGATGCAGTGCAGCACTGGTTTTTTGCACCACCATTTCAGTAAATTGCACCACAACCGCAATCACTAAAATGAAGCTCATGGTTCGCAGGTAGCTCAGATCAAAGGGCAATAGTAGATACTGGTTGACGAGGTAACTGAGAATCGAGGCTAACGTCAGCACAAAAGTGGTCGCCATAGACATGCCAATAGCGGACTCCAGTTTACTGGAGACCCCCATGAAAGGACACAAGCCTAAGAATTTCACTAAAACGAAATTGTTGACCAGTACTGTACTGATCAACAAGAGGAGATATTCAGTCATCTCAATACTTTTCTAAACGGATCTTGGCCGTATTATCGACTTTTCCGTTTGCATAAACAACATATAGAATGCAGGGTTAACCATCTTTACTGTAAATTTTGGCGACGAATTAACCCGTTAAAGTATTAAATTTGATCTGTAATCGCCATGGCTTGGGGCTGTGCTATGTAATAGCCTTGCAATCCATCAACTAAGAGTTTTTCGAGGGTGAGTTTTTCTTCTTGGCGTTCGACGCTGGTCGCAATAACCCGAATGCCTATCCGTCTTGCAACATCCACCATCATACGGACGAAGAACTTATTATTGCTGTCTTCATCGATATTCGATGTGTAGCTGCCATCAAGCTTTATGTAGTCTGGACGCACTTCACTGAAGAATTTGAAGGACGTAAAGCTCATGCCAAAACGCTCTATCGACACCCGTGATCCAACGCTATGTATTTCGCGAACGAACTTATAGCTTGCCCCTAAGTTAGACTGCATACCTGACTCATTGATCTCAAATACTAAGCGCGAGGCGATGTATTTTTGCTTGCCTAAAATGTCCTTTAGCCAAGCGACAAACATATCCTGATGCGCAGAAAATGCGCTGATATTGATGCCGAAATTACCCGAAATGGTCGGGTTTTCCTTAAGCATTCTTAATGCACTGATCACCACCAGTTTATCTAATTCAGAACTCATACCGTGACGTTCTGCCATAGCGATCACTGTGGTGGTCGGTAAAAACTTACCTTCGCTATTGTAAAAGCGCGCCAACAACTCGCGGTAAACCTCTACATCAGTTCGGCAGGGCTGAATTGGCTGTTGGTAGAATTTTAATGCTTGGCGAGTGACTAAATCATTGATCGCCATTTTCCAGCGATCATCGCCAAACTGCTCGTCACCATTGAGTTTTTCTTGGATATGATAGCTATTAGGCCCAAGGGTCTGCGCTATGCTGACTGCGGTATCCGCAATCGTCAGTAAATTAACCGCATCGGTGCCTTGGTGATAGGGAACTAAACCGATATGGGCAACAGATTCCGCTTTTGTCATTTGCAAATATTCATCAAGATAAATTTTTAATTGATCTAAAAATTTTGGCGCATCCTTCAGCATGACATCAGGAATAAAGATGGCAAAATCAGCGCTCGATACCCTGAAACATTCTGCATCTGAATACTTACTACAGGCTTTGCGGATACAATTTGCCACCCTTGAAAGATAATCATCCCCCGCAGTTCGCCCTTGTTTTTGATTGATTTGCGCAAGCTCTGTGGCCTTAACCATTGCCATCAGCCCCAATTGAGGAATATCGGGATTACTTATGGTTTCTAATTTTTGGGTAAAGCGCTGGCGACTACCAAAACCCGTCACTGTGTCTTGATAGGCCGCTTTATGCAGCTTTTCATTCTCTTGATTGAGTTTATCGATTTGGGCTTTAAGTTGAAGACGACACTCTTCAAGGGATATTCCAATGGGGTTGAGCTCACCTGTGAGTTTTGATGATGCGACAGCAGAAAACCCTAACTCAGGTATTTTTGAAATATAATCAGCAGCATAACGTATCGCCGCCCTATGTTTTGACATTAACAGAATAAACACTAACAGCAAGATAAGGTAAGCCACCAGTAACATGACACCGAGCTTTTGAGTATGACTAATCGAAGTTTCAATCGCTTGGTTTGCACTGAGTTTGACTTGTAAACGACCGGTTGCCAATTTTTGTGTATGACTGAGCTCGATAGAAAATAAACGGGCTAAAGGATGAGGATGTTGGGTGTCTAAACGACCTTCTGTATGACTCCGTTGGCCATCGGTATCATCAATATATTGGAAAAATTGGAATGGGTAATTTTCAGAAAGCTTTTTGAAGAGTTCGGCGCCATCACCTTGCCATTGTTGGTAGCGGGTTAAACTGGTTTTAAAGCTATCCAGTTCTTGCTGTTGTTGGATTTGTAATTGGTTATTTTCGCTTTGATATACCCAAGCAAAAAGACCTAAGAAAATAAGCAGTAAAAAAATTGGATATGATTTTGACATGGCCATAAAAATCCGCTCTATTTTTTTGGGTGAGCTCAAACAGGATAAGTTTAAGTCAAGAATACTTAACTGCAGCTATCTGTGTGATGACACTCATAAATTTTTATTAATAAGCTGATAACAGTGTAACTGCATTTGCTTAAAAACAAAACGGAAAAGAATAGGGTAACTAGAAGCCAGAAGAGGCAAAGACACGGGAACAAAACGAAGAATAAATTGGCTCCCCTGACTGGACTTGAACCAGTGACATACGGATTAACAGTCCGCCGTTCTACCGACTGAACTACAGGGGAGTAGAGGGTGCGATATTGCTATCGACTTTACAGAAATAACACTTTTTAAATGGCTCCCCTGACTGGACTTGAACCAGTGACATACGGATTAACAGTCCGCCGTTCTACCGACTGAACTACAGGGGAATCGAGGTGCGATATTGCTATCGACTTTTTAGCTTGCTTAAATTGGCTCCCCTGACTGGACTTGAACCAGTGACATACGGATTAACAGTCCGCCGTTCTACCGACTGAACTACAGGGGAATCATTTTAATGCATCAGCTTGATAATGTAATTGGCTCCCCTGACTGGACTTGAACCAGTGACATACGGATTAACAGTCCGCCGTTCTACCGACTGAACTACAGGGGAATTTTTTACAACTTATCTTACTGCTTGTTCTAACTCATTTTTATCATGTGCTTAAAGTGGCTCCCCTGACTGGACTTGAACCAGTGACATACGGATTAACAGTCCGCCGTTCTACCGACTGAACTACAGGGGAATTGTTTCACACAATCGTAGCGACTCGTTGAGAACGGAGCGCATAGTAAAACGCTCTGTTGGATGAGTCAACTCGAGTTACTAAAAAAAGTGTAATTATGCTGTTAAGTGCTCATCTAATGTGCATCGTGGTGCAGAATTCGACATTTTTCGTGAAAAACCACTTAACAATTCGCAATATAGCCATAATTGAGTCCATCGTTTTTAAGCGGTGATTCTATGAAATTGAAATCATTCGCTAAATAATCGACACCGTTTTCGGTACTTGGTCGAGTACTTAAGACTCAAACCGCTCAAAAAAGGATCTCAGGTGGGGTAATGTGAATTTACTCAGTTCTTTATATCGATAGAAAACGTGGGTTATCTTTTCGCCGTTAAAGTCCGTTTTTCTGTTTTAACAAGTTTGCTGTTGTTGATGGAGGTGTTAATTGAGTCTTTATTGAATTAGCGTGAGCTGTTTTTCAAATTAAGTGATGCACTTCACTATCCGTTGTGGCACCAGATGCGCTACCACAGCGCGTGTTAATTACATTTAGTGAAATTGATACAAGTTGTAACCAGTCAAATGGATTGACAATAAGTGAGAACAGCCGAGATTAGTTGAAACTAGGTGGGAGGCCTTGGTGTACAAGAGTTGTACGAGTGGTGAGTTAAGTCGGAAGTGATTCACTAAGATTGATAAAAACAAAGCTGGCGCCAAAATGGTTCGCCAGCTTTGAAAAATAATCACAGTTCATCAAGATTGATTAACTCGGAACTTTTAAAGATTTAATCGAGGTTTTTACCCATCCAAACGACTTTGCCAATAATTTGCAGCATTGGCAGTTCACCCGCAGAGACAATCTGAGATTTATACTCCTTGTTGTCACTGAGTATCTCTATGCCGCCATCAAACAGTTTCTGTAAGCGCTTGGCATAAAGATCGTCGCCCAGGCGTAATACGAAGATACAGCCGTCTTCTAGCGTAGTCTTGCTGATATCAACCAGTAAGCTATCTCCGCTGTGTATGGCGGGCTCCATCGAATTACCTTTGGCATAGACGACTTTAAGATTCTCGGGCTTTAAACTACGGTATTTAAGCCAGTTCTTTCTAAACGGCAGCCGTCTGCGTACACCTGTTTCATCATTAAACGCACCATGCCCAGTGCTTACCACCACGTCATAGCCTTCAATCAAGAAATACTCTTCATTGAATTGGTCTTGGTGGACGTAAACAATACCTTCCTGGGAAATTTCATCGCGTTGGCGATTCGGGTATTTAGGGCCATTGCCAGTTGCAAGCCAACGAATGCTCACGCCAGCCTCTTCTGCTATACGTATTGCTGTATCTAACTTAGGTTCTCCACCTTTGATTAGATTACGTAGAGTACCTTCAGATACGCCAATTTTAATGGCGAACTCTCTAATACTGTTTTTCCCAATTGCTTCCGAAATACGGTCAGCAAGAGTGCCGACTTCAGTTGTGGAAGTCGGATCTAAAGTTGGATCTGAATATAAGGCTTCCGACTTCATTATTTTCCTCGAACCAAAATCTATTTAACGCTCAAGAGAGCAATAGTTATTACTTAAAAACTACCGAATAAGTAATGGTTTACTGAATATCCAACCGAAACCACATCAATCTTTTGCGCACTAAAATAACTTTAGTGCGTAATTTTCTGCGCAAAAAAGCAAAAAGCTGTTGATTTGTGCCTAACTCGGATCTATATTCGCAATACATTACGCACTGCGTAACGTATTGTAGTTAAACTGCGTTCGTTCGCAATGCGAACGTAATCAAAATATTAGCACGGTAATTCTTATGAAGATAGAAAGCGCTCGTCATATACATGCAGCCTTGCTCGCAAATGGACAAAGCTGCCGTGCGTGGGCGATTACGCATGGATATAACCCAAGGACGGTTCAGAAGTGCGTTCAATGGTTTGCACCCAATACAGGTCGTAAACCTAAACGCTTAAAAGCCATCAAGATCATGGCTGCTTTATCTGAATACCTTGGTGTTGATTTAGTGGGAGAGCACCATGACTAAGGAATGGTTTAGCACTGTAGAAATTGCAGAGCTATTGGATGTCGGGGATAGACGCGTCCGTGATAGGGCAAAACATGAAAACTGGCAAAAGCAAAGGCGACAAGGGCTAGGTGGTGGATTTGAATATCACCTAAATAGTTTACCCCTTGAGGCTCGTCAGAAGCTGGCAAAACAGGAAGCGGAGAAGATAGCAAAATCTCCAACGTCCTTGATGCGTGCGGGATCTGCTGTTGCCAAACTGCAAATGCCTGCAGTGAGTCAAACAGAAAAAGCCAAGAGCATTCAGCAGTTTATAAACCTACCTGATAAAGCGCAAAAGCGGGCTGATGCAAAGATGCTGATCGTCAATGCTAAGGCTAAATTTTGCATGCCTTACCTTGAGGTTCGCAAGCTCGTTGATGGTGAAAAAGCATTCTGCAAAGCATATGCCCAGCGTTCGATTGCACTACCGGACTGGGTATTCTCAATTATTAGCAGCGTTTCTATTGTAACGATCCGCCGTTGGGAAAAGGTCTTAGAAAAAGATGGCGTTAGCGCACTCGCTGGTAAATATAAAGTTGAGCGTCCTTGTCTACTGAATGACGAGCCCGACTTAGCCGACTTCCTAAAGGGGCTGATCACTGCCAAACCGCATCTGGCAGGCAAGGCAAAGCAGCTTAAAAAGCTAGCCGAGATCTATGCGATAAAAACCGACATGCCTTGGCAGATCCCAAGCATCTCCAGCATTCGCCGCTGGGTGAATAAATGGATAAGCCAAAATCAAGCGGCTTTTACATTCACTACAAACCCTAAAAAATTCAACGATAAATACCGGACTGCAGTTGAGCAAACCTATCCATGGATGGCTGCGCCAAACGATGTATGGGAATTTGACTCAACCCCAGTCGATGCAATGTTGAAAGAAGGGCGACACACCATTATTGCGGTGATCGACTGCTTCACACGTCGCGTCAAACTGCTTGTTTCACCTACTTCATCAAGCGAAGGCATTTGCCTTTTAATGCGCAAGACCTTACTGGCTTGGGGAGTTCCAAACCAAGGCGGCTTAATGCGTACCGATAACGGCAGCGATTATGTCAGCCAGCGAACCACGAGCATCTATCACTTACTCGACTTAGAACAAAGCCGAGCTAACCCATACTCAGGTTGGGAAAAGCCCTTTATCGAACGTTTCTTTAAGACGCTCAGCCATGATCTTATTGAGTTACTGCCTGGCTACATTGGCCATAACGTCAATGATCGCGAGGCTATCGAGGCTCGGAAAGAATTTGCGGTACGCCTTAAAGAGCGCAACAAGAAAGAGAACGAAAAGGCGGATTACGATCTCCGTATGACGCAACCGGAATTACAGCAACTTCTTGATAATTGGGTAGATGCCTATTATCACCTCCGCGCACACGATGGCTTAAAGGGTAAAACACCCAATGAAGTCTATCGCGCAGCTCAATATCAAGTGCGGGCAGTCGAACATCCTGAAGCCTTAGATCTCCTGCTTAACCACGTTGGCGAGTACACCATCCTTAAAGGCTTTATTAAAGCGGGAGGATTGCGTTATACGGCTCCTGAAATGTTGGAGCATGAGTGGAAAGGGCAACGAGTCCGTGTATTTCTCGATCCAACAGACGTCGCTCGTGCGTTTATATACCCGATCAATAATTGGGAAACCCGAATCGAAGCAGTTGATAGCCGTCTTTTAGGTCAAGAGATCAGCCCTGCGGCTTATCGTCAAACCAAAAAAGAAGAAGCCAAGGCACTGCGTAGTTTTAGGGCCGAAATGAAGCAACTCGCTAAAACGTTCAACATAGGCGAGATCCATCAAACCGTCATTGAGCACTATGCCAAGCAGGCTAAGTCACTAGTCGAGTTTCCAACCCAGCCAATAGCCCACCAAAACCCAAGCTTAATGGCATTAACTGAGGCTGCAGAGCAGCTCGTTAAAACTAATAAGCCTGCTTATAGCGACCAACAAATTGAGCATTTACGCCAGAAGCGTAAAGCGATTGAAGAACGTAAAAACACCATTAATCAACAGCATGCAACCTTAGTGCGTAATGAGCACGAAAAGGCACGTTTGCTTGCCGCTGAATCTCTCAACCGTGAATTAACGCCAAAGGAGGATGCATTCCTAAAGGATTACAAAAAGCACAACAAGTTAGGGGCAAAACGCATTGATGAAATCATGGGCCATAAGCGCAGAGCGACCAACTGAGCACTTATGACCCATAACGGCCATGAAGGCCATAAAACTAAAGCAAATGGAGTATACAAAATGAAAGCAGTGATCGCACCTGTAAAAAATGTCCTGACAGCCCAAGACGCCTTCGACAACCTTTGTACCCGAGGCATAGGTGTACCAGGTCTCGGTTTGTACCACGGCCCAAGTGGCTTTGGTAAAACAACTGCAACCACGTATCTGTTTAACCAAGTGAACGGTATCTATGTTCGAGCCATGGCCACAGACAGTGCCAGTACGCTAATGAACCGTATTGTCGGCGAACTCGGATCGAGCGGCATGTGGCGCATTAATAAGATGGTCGACTTCACTATCGAGCAAATGAGCATGTACGAACGCCCGCTGTTTATCGATGAAGCCGACTACCTCATGTCGGACGTTCGTATGCTTGAAACGGTGCGCGATCTCTACGACAACACCGAAGTCCCTGTGATCCTCATTGGTATGGACCAAATCGCCCGCCGTATCAGTACACGCAAACAGTTCTTTAACCGTATTTCAGAGTGGGTTGAGTTTCGGCCAGCCGACTTAGATGACGTCATGGTGATGGCCGATTCCCTCTTAGACAACGACATCAAAGTCGAACCAGAACTCCTTGATGAACTGCGTAAAGCCAGCAGCGGTGAGGCTCGTCGCATTGTCATTGGCCTTAATCAAATCGAACGTCTCGCCAAAATGAACGAACTTGATTACGTCACAGCAGAACACTGGGGGGCACAGCCATTCCATGGTGTTCGACGTCCAAGCCTTGTGGGTTAAGCGTTATGGCACAAGTCAAACGCTCAACCCCGTTAAGGCACAGCGCATGGTTGTTTATGTGCTGTTGTCGCAATCGAAAAGTCAGCTTTAGTGCTGAACAAGTTGCCGATGCATCGGGAATGCCCAAGTGCCTCGCGAATCGCTTTTTACGTGATTTGTATCGAGAAGGGCGCTTAACACTCGAATGGAAAGGGCGTACAGGGCTGACCAACCGCTACTGGTTAAACGATGACAGCCCGTTAAAGCGCCAGTCTCAGTTCGCCAAGATTAAAGCGAATCAGCGGATCTGGAACAGTTGCCGCATCATGCGCAATTTCTCGATTGAAGAAATCATGGTCACAGCTAGGGTGGCGCGCTCAACGGTAAAGCGTTACCTCAATGCCCTGCAACGGGCAGGCTTGATCCGCATCAGAGCTATCGAAGAGGAAATGATCATTTATCACCTCAACGTTGACTGTGGTGCTTTAGCACCAGAGCTAATCGATGACGGTATTTATGCACCAACCAAATCGAAGTTTTATCCCTATAGGGAGGCGCTATGAACAAGGACAATTGGTTCCAAGTGCTTGAGTTAAAAGTCAGTGAGAGCAGCCAAGCGCAGATTGCCAGAGAGCTAGGTGTCAGTCCGACCATGCTTAATCAGGTCCTGCTGAACAAATACAAAGGCAATATCGACACCATTAAAAATCGTGTCGAAGGGCGCTACTTACGTCACCACGTACAGTGCCCCGTTGCAGGACAAATCAGCGTTGATACCTGCAAAGACAATCAAGAACGGCCTTTTAGCTCTACTAACCCACAACGCGTCCGACTCTATCGCGCCTGTCGCGGTGGCTGCCCACATTCGCAGTTAAAGCAGTCGGCAGTAACACAGAGGATCGATGTGCAATCAGCGACAGACAGTCGTTACAACGTAGAGGAACAGCTCGCGTTCTGTCGCCGACTCGCCCAGGGCGATCAACTACAGCATATCGAACTACTCGAAAGGGAGTTGCAAAAGGTGGCTAACCGCCTAAATAGCGCCCTTTGGGATAACAAATGGAAAGGTAAATAACATGCAAACAAAAGCTATCAATGTGATTGCCGCCTTAAGGCTTCGTGGGATGAAGGTCGTTAGCCAGCATCGCGGTGTTATCCAAATTGACGTTCCAAGCCGTGATTTTAAACGCATGGCAGTTGAGATTATCGAGAATATAAAAGGCATTCGTCGCCGTTGTATGGCGGTGCAATTTCATGGCGTGACAGTGCGCTGGAATGAGGACAAATAAGATGAACACACAAGAACAAACCCACAACCAAGCTGCTATTCCGCAGGGCTACCGCAAAAACGCGGTAGGCGATTTGGTGCATGAAGATCGTATCAAGCCCGTGGACAAACTGCGCGATGAAGTGGTGCTGGCTATTGTCGGTTCTGCCAAAGAACTGCGTGAACAGATGCTCAATTTCAAACTGATGACGATGGCGAAAATTGATGGCTTTGCCGAACTATCGGCCAGTGAATATGGCGTTAAGGTCGGTGGCAGTAAGGGCAATATTTTGCTTACTAGCTTTGATGGCAAGTACCAAGTGCGCCGTGCAGTGGGTGAACACCGCGTGTTTGATGAGCGCATTCAAACCGCTAAAACCTTGATTGATGATTGCATTAAAAGCTGGAGCGGTGGCGCGGATACCCGCCTGATGGCGATGGTTGAGCATGCGTTTCGGGTAAACCAGCAAGGCCGAATCGACGTTAACCAAGTGCTCAGTCTGCGCCAGCTGGATATCGACGATGCCAACTGGAAACTGGCGATGGACGCTATAGCCGATGCGATTCAAATCACAGGCACTAGCCAGTACCTGCGCCTATATGAGCGTCAGCCTAATGGCAAATACACCCAACTACCACTGGATATCAGCACCCTTTAGGGTGGGCAAGGAGCACATCATGACACTCAACAAGCAATCGGGCATTCAACACCTATTCGATGACAACCAAGCCGCACTCGATCGGGTGGCGTTTCAATTACGCCAAGCGACCTTACTTGAAGCCAGCTTTGACAATCTGCGCAGCGAGCTCAGTGGCCTAGCCGCTGAAAGGCCGCATTACTGTTTGATGATGTGCGCCGCGCTGCTCAATGCGCTCAAGGAGTTAAGCCAAGAGTTTGCAGGCGAACGCCGCGCTGTGATCGGTTTCTTTATGGAAAAGTCACTCAACAACTTAGGGCTACTAGTAACAGCGGGCTAGAGCCCAAGACACAGCGAAACACTGGCGGCCTAGGTCGCTAGTGTCTATCCAGCGCAGTGGCTGGGTACTGATGAGCAGCTAACAAAAAGAGCAATGATGAATGACACCCTATGCTAAACGCTTACTCAAATATGCCATTGCGAACTGCCCAGTTAGGCCCGTTCGTAAGGGGAAAACTAAGGCAGAACTGCTCGCCGATCGTGAGCTTTGGGCTGTTAACTTTTTAAATGCAGCAACACCGAATTGGCAGCAGCTTAAGAGTCAGCCTAAATCCATCAAGATAGTATCCAGTGCGACAACCGATGAGGATGACGAATGTTAGAAACTAATCAAAAAGCCCCTGTGCATGGTAATGCGCAGGCGCACCCAGTCGCTCAACACAAGAAGCGCCTGATTACTTTAATCAATGTGGCTAAGGGATCATTACAGCTCGATGAAGCCATCTACCGCGCCATGCTTAAAAATGCCACGGGTAAAGATTCCTTGCGGGCAATGAACTTGCCAGAGCTTGAACAGGTGTTAGAAGTGTTTAAACAAAAGGGCTTTAAACCTACTGTAACCAACAATAAAACAGCGGTTAAACGCCGTTTAAGTCCTGCTGCGGGTAAAAGCAAATTGGCAAGCATAGATAAAATACGTGCCATTTGGATCACCATGGGCCACCACTTAGTTATCCAGGATAACAGTGAATCGGCGCTTGATGCCTATGTGCGTCGCATGACTCTACGTAGTAAAAGTGAAGGCGTGGATGCCACCGCTTGGATGACAGAACAGCAAGCCTACAAGGTATTAGAAAGCCTTAAAAACTGGCACAAGCGGGTGTTGATTGAGCGCATTACTGTCCGTGGTGAGCGGGTAAAGATGAATGAAGCAGGTACACGCCCCGCAAACTATGAAGTGATCGTCGCGCAATACGAGGGGCATGGCCATGAGTAAGAACACTCTAAACGCGGTTAGTATTCCCGAAAACCAGTTGGATTTATTGTCCACCAGCGCCGCCGAGCTGGAACAAGCCCTCGAAACCTTAGCCACACTTAAGCCCGATGAGCGTGAGGACTTCATTCGCCGCTGGCCCTCAACTCTACAAAGCTTGTGCGATGTGATGCGCCAAACCCTAAAGCAATACGATATTGATAACGCGGATAATGTGAGCGAAGCCTTAGCCACTAGTCTAAGCGCCTATCTAGGCGGTCGCGATATCTACATCCCCAATGGCGAACGCCTCAAGGATGCGCTGCGGGATATCCGAATTTGGCGCGAGTTTAAGGGTAATAACCTAGAGCAGTTAAGCCGTGACTATGGGCTCACCGAACGCCGGATCAGCCAGATAGTGGCAGAGCAAAGGGCGGCATTTGTGGCTAGGAAGCAGAGGAGATTGTTTTGATAGTTGAAAAATATTCTTTTAGAGGGTAGTTTTTAATCACTTGTTCTAACAAGTTAGTTTATCTTAGATAAGGATATCTTTATGAGAAGTAAAGAATATATGGAGGGCTTTAAAGCCAATTCATATAGTGAAAATCCCTATGATACCAATACACATGAGTTCGATGAGTTTGAACGTGGAAGAACACAACGTATCAAGCGTACTGGGGCAGGTGCTTTTCCGTTAAGCTATTTTGATGATGTTTTAGAGCCAAGCGAGTTTGATAATGTTAAGCGCCTCGTATTGCCGGAAATCACCTCTAATTATCGTTATAAAAATATAAAAAGAAAGTAGCAGTATTAAATAGCATCAATCTCAGGGACAACATTTTAAAGGATTAAGAATGAAAAAGATTGCGCTGGTTCTCATAGGCTTTGCTTTCGCATATCTATTTTTCCCCATTAAGGTTACTGGTTATCTTCATGTTGTAACTCAAGGTGCAGATGTCATTCCTATTCCTAACACTCTAATCAAGGTCTACTCCCTTAAAGAATTTCGAGAAGCGCTCTATCAAAAGCAACATTTAGCCAATCAACAATGCATGGGCTTACCTGATAAATCTGAGGTTGAATTGGCGTACCTAAGCGGCGGCCCAAACCGAGAAAATGCTAAAGCTAACTACGAAAAGATCGTCTTCTGTGAAACCGCAACCCTGATCAAAGAGATCCAAATACCATTAGTTGAAACCATTCAAACTAATAAGGACGGTGAGTTTAGTTTGAGTCGTTCACGCTTGGATGATCTGGTATTGGTGGCAGAGAGTAAGCGCAAAGTGGGGACCGAAACCGAGGAATATCTGTGGTTGCGGGTGATCCCAAAAGAGGGGCTGCTGTCGCAAAAGCTTGAGATAAACAATGGTAATTTGGTTAACGATATCAAGATCCAAATGATACAGCTTTAACACATTTTTATTCACGGCTGGGCAATTCAACAAAAGGGATGGTAAGAAAATGAAGCTAGTTTTACCTGATTTACCAATAACAGAAAGCACAGGGTTTGAGCCAGAGGTAGATATATTTAAACGTGCCGAGTTTGGCAAACGGCTAGCCAACTTAATTGAAAATGCTGGTGGTAATCCTGTGATTGCGTTGGACGCAGGCTGGGGGCAAGGTAAAAGTACCTTTATAAAAATGTGGCGAGGTTATCTTGAACATCATCGAGATAAAAAAATTCGCACAATCTATTTCGATGCCTTTGAAAATGACTACCAGAAAGATCCATTTTTGGCATTAGCATCGGAAATGTACCAGTTGATCTCAGATGATAATGAGCCTAAGAAATTTGAATTTAAAGATAAAGCGATAAAAGCGGGAAAATCTCTTTTAAGGGGCAGTTTAAAGCTAGGGGTTAGGACTATTACGGCAGGTCTAGTCGATAACACTATGCTGGATGCAGCTGAGAGCGAATTATCAGGGCTAGTGGCAGATCAAGTTGATGAGCTCGTTAAGGATAGGTTTGAACATGCGCAAAAAGACAAATTGGCATTAAAGGAATTTAAAAGCTATTTGGCACAGTTTGCAGAAGAACAAGGCAAGGGTGAGCCAATCGTTTTCATTATTGATGAGCTTGATCGTTGCCGCCCCGATTTTGCCCTTGAGTTACTCGAACAAGTAAAACACTTGTTTTCGGTGAAAGGAATTACCTTTTTACTTGTCACCAATAGAGAGCAACTCGAACAGTCCATTAAAGCTAAATATGGCGATAACGACCCTGTTAATTACCTGCATAAATTCATCAATGTATGGTTAGCTTTGCCTAGAGCAGCAGAGAAATATAATGATCATGGCTATCAATATTTACAATATGCGATGAAGGCAATGTTAGCTGGGGAAAACCAAAAACTCGGCGAGAGCCATAATGTGTTGTTAGACATTGTTCAATACTATCAACCATCATTTAGGGAAATAGAGAGGATACTTGCTTACTTTGCAATATTGAGCAATATGGTAAGTCCAAACAGCCAATATGTGGAAGATATTCAACGTATAATCGGGCTTGTCTGTTATCTTAAGGTTTGTAAACCATATGTCCTAAAACTTGCGAATGGAAATCTTAGTTACGAGCAAATTGTTGCTGCGGCAAATTTTGATGATATTCAACAAACAGAGCGTTTTTTTGAGCTAGAGAAGTTAGCTCGCCGAGTCAAATTTGATTTTGGTAACAAGGAATTACGACAGAAAATGATTGATGATAAAGATATATATGTTGGGTATTCACATCGCCCCCACCCAAATTATCTTGTTGAGATAAACCAATGGCTTACAAACATCATTAATTAATAACTAATCCCGAAACCTTTCCAATCCGCTCCAAACCCTTAAGCCGAGACAATGAACCCATGTTCACTGTCTCGGTTTTTTTATGGCCTTTGTCACCCACAACTCTCGTAAATGCAAGGTTCGCAGCGGCGTTAACAGTATGCCTATTGCGAATGCGCAGCCCAAACGCATTCAAAGCCGAGTCTATCGCCAGTGCGCTAAGGACGGTTTTAATGCCCGCATCAAGGCGGAGTTAGCAGGCGATGTGCCCGCCGCCGTACCCTTGTATAGCCACAGTCTCACCCGTCAAAGCTACTTTGAACAAGGCTGGCATGCCGTCACTCACCTCCATGTTTTAAAAGCCCGCGATCAACGCAAGGCACAACCTATGGCGGTGCCTAATGAACAGTAAACTCAAGGCGATTTTACTGGCCGCAGGCTTAAGTTCGGCAGCCATCACTGGCGCACAGCTTACCGATAAATGGGAAGGCAATAGCCTGAGCGTCTATGTCGATGCGGTGGGCGTGCTGACAGCCTGTCGTGGCCATACGAGCAAAGACTTAAAGCTTGATCAAACTTTCACAGAGCAGCAATGCATGGAGATCTTTGCCAAGGATATCGCCAAGGAAGATAAGCAGCTGCTTAGCCTCACAGCGCCCGTAACGCTCACCCACAGCGAGCACGCCGCCTATTTATCGTTTTTGCACTGGGCGGGATACGGCAACTTTGCCAGCTCAACCCTGCGCAAAAAGCTGTTAGCTGGGGATCGTGTGGGTGCCTGTAAGGAGCTAACCCAAGCCTGTTCAACCAATAAGCAAACGGGTGAGCGCGTCTGTAATGGCTGGACGTATGGCACCGACCTATTCGGTAACAAGGTGCGCCTAAATGGCCTCATCAAGCGTCGTGCCGAAGAGCAAACCATTTGCCTAAGCGAACTGGGCCTCTCGCAATCAGCTGGGGGCGCGCAATGAATCCCCCACAAATCATCAGCACTGTGCAGTGGATATTTTTGTCACTGGCATTAGTCATCATTGGGCTGATGTACCACCAACAGCAGAGCACTAAGAGCCAGCTCACCCAAGCGTTAACTGACAATGCTGCCCTGCAACAGAGCGCCGACACCCTAGCGGTAGGGCTGCAAGATGCCAACCTTGAACGCTTTGCCCTAAAAGCCGAAGGCGAAACCCTCGCTCTGCAGGTGCAAACCGTCGAACAGCAAAAGGCCGCGTTAGCTACCCGTAATCAAGACCTTAACCACCAACTGACCCAGCTACTTGAGGACGCCCAGGATGAACAAACGCAAGCATGGCGTGTGGCTAGCGTGCCTAACGATGTTGTGCGCGTGTACGACAACGCCGCCCGCTGTGCGTTACGTGCCCACTTACAAGACAGCGTATGTGTTGCCGCCCGAAGCACTGATGCGCGAGTGCAACGTCACTCAGGTTCCACTACAGGTATTGCAGTGCCTGCAAACCCAGAAGGAACAGTGCCTATCCAACCCACCGCTCAGCAATCAAGAGTTAGCGGGGCTAATGCTCTCGCTACTCACTGACCTTGGGCAATGCAACCTCAACTGGCAAGCCCTGCACGATTGGCGGCAACGCCATCAAACAGACCAAACAAAATAAGGAACCCCATGGACGAAAACGATTGGGCTAGCAATATGGAAACCCGCGAGCGAGCTGCCTGTGTTGATGCAGTTCGGGATGCCGCCAGGCACAAACAACATAGCACTGGCAATGGCATCTGTATTGATTGCTTAGAGCCAAATGAGCCGCAGCGGAATAAAGAGCTGCGCTGTATCAGTTGCCAAGAAGATGAAGATAAGCGCCAACAACAGCGCTATGGGAAGCGTTTATGATCGAATCGGTATTTGAATATTTCGGTAAGTATTGGGGCTTCATTGGCAGCGTCATTAGCGTTTTCTGTGCACTGCTGATGGCGTGGTTTAGCACGCGATTTACCCCACGGATTGAGCATGAAAAAGTGATCCAAAAGGTGGCTGAAATCGATAAGCGCCTTAGCGAAACTGAAATGCAATTGGAGTACATGCCGACCCGTGACGAACTGCATGCGCTCGATAAAACCCTCACAGGTTTAGGTGAGCGCTTTGGCGCAATGGAACAAGGCATTAGGCGCTTAGAAACCAAGACCGACATGCTTCTCGAAAACGAACTGAAAGGAGGCCATTAATGGCGATGCAGCAAATTATCAATGAGCACCAACGCCTTGTGGTGCTTCGATTACTGACAGAGGCGGGAGCCTTCGCACTAAATGAGTCCATCTTACAAGATGGCTTAAATGCCTACGGCCTCGACATTAGCCGCGATGCCTTGCTGGTGCAGCTCGCTTGGCTTAACGAGCAAGGGCTGATTAAAACCGAGTTAGTGGGCAAAGTGACCACGGCAACGCTAACAGGTCGCGGCCAAGATGTGGCGACAGGCCGCGCGGTAGTACCAGGGGTTAAACGCCCACGGGCGGGAGAGTAGCCATGGCGAGTGAAACCCGAGGCCGACGCTCTAAAGTCGATTTGCTGCCTGATCCTATCCGCAAAAAACTCGATGCGGGGCTGCGTAATGGCTCGATTCAGCAGATTGATTTACTTGATGAAATCAATGCGCTGATTAAAGCCGCAGGCTTACCTGAGGAAAGCCAGCTTTCCCGCGCAGGCATTAACCGCTATGCCACCAAGATGGAGGCCGTGGGTAAATCCCTGCGCGAAATGCGTGAGATCACCCAAGTGTGGACGGCAGAGCTGGGTGACAAGCCCACGGGTGAAGTGACTAAACTCATTCTCGAAATGGCGCGTTCGCAGCTGTTTAAAGCCCTATTAAACCAAGATGAAACGGGCGAAGGTGCCGACGTTGGCATGATTAAAGACGCCATGTTAGCGGTGCAGCGTTTGGAGTCTGCTGCCATGGCCAGCCATAAGCGGGAGAAAGAGATCCGCACTGCGTTCGCGGCCGAAGCGGCTAATGCACTTAATGAAGAATTGCGTGGGGAAGATGGTATGAGCGAGCAGCTTGAAGGCCGTATCCGCCAAATTCTATTAGGGAAAGCATAATGGCTAAAAGTGGCTTACACATGACGGCTATCAGCGAGCCGCGAAAAATCGACTTAGCGGAAGAAATGGCGCTGGCTGGGGTGGATGTGCCGCAGGATATTAGCGACGCTCAACCTGCCAATGAGCCCGTGTTTTTGCCTTACCAGCAGCGCTGGTTTGAAGATGAAGCGCCGATCATGATTGCCGAAAAAAGCCGGCGCACAGGATTAACCTGGGCAGAGGCTGGCCGCAATGTGATTAAAGCCGCTAAGCCGCGCCGCCGTGGGGGCTGCAATACCTTTTACGTTGGCAGCAAAAAAGAGATGGCGCTTGAATATATCGCCGCTTGTGCGCTCTTTGCCCGTGCTTTTAACCAGCTCGCAGAAGCTGATGTGTATGAGCAAACATTCTGGGATTCGCAGAAAAAAGAAGAAATCCTCACCTACATGATCCGCTTCCCCAAGACGGGCCGAAAAATTCAGGCACTGAGTTCTCGCCCCTCTAACCTGCGTGGCTTACAGGGCGATGTGGTGATCGACGAAGCGGGTTTCCATGAGTCGCTCGAAGAACTACTTAAGGCGGCGTTAGCATTGACCATGTGGGGCAATAAGGTCAGGTTAATCAGCACCCACAATGGCGTGGACAATCTATTCAATAGCTTGATTAATGATGCCCGTGAAGGCCGCAAGGACTACAGCATCCACCGCATCACGCTGGATGATGCCATTCGTGACGGCTTGTATAAGCGTATCTGTTATGTCACTGGCCAAATATGGACACTCGAAGGTGAAATTGCCTGGCGCGATGGGCTTTATAAAAACGCCCCTAATAAAGAAAGTGCCGATGAAGAATATGGCTGTTTGCCTAAAAAATCAGGTGGCGCTTACCTCAGTCGGATATTGATTGAAGCGGCCATGGTTGCCGATCGTTCTATTCCTATCTACCGTTTTGAAGCGCCTGAAAACTTCATGAGCTGGACGCCAGAAATGCGCGAAGCCGAGGTGCGTGACTGGTGCGAACAATACTTAAAGCAAGAACTGGCAAAGCTAAGCCCAGCGCATAACCATTCCTTTGGTGAAGACTTTGCGCGGCGCGGCGACTTAACCGTCTTTGTGCCCTTGGCCATTAAACCAGATTTAAGAAAGCGCCTCCCCTTTGTGGTGGAGCTTCGTGATACCACCTACGAGCAACAGCGCCAGGTGATGTTTTATATCTGTGACCGGATGCCAAGGTTAGTGGGATTGGCGTTTGATGCCACGGGTAACGGCGGGTATTTAGCTGAGCAAGCCGCACTTAAATACGGCACTGATATGGTGGATCAAGTGCATCTGTCGCAGAGTTGGTATCACGAATGGATGCCAAAAATGAAGGGAGAATTTGAGGCATTTAACCTTGAGATCCCCCGTCATCAAAGCGTGCTCGATGACTTACAGCATATCAAGTTAGTTAACGGTATCCCCTTGATCGATAAAGGTCGTAAGGCTGACTTAGAGTCCAGTAATAGCAAAGGCAAACGCCATGGTGACTTTGCCGTTGGTCTGTGTATGGCCGTTCGTGCTTCATACATGGAAGGCGGCGCTATCGAGTTCACCCCCATTCCTAGAAGTGATCACCGCAATCCGAATGCCGCAGCAAGTGCCCATGAGGATGATGATCATCAAACGCAGCGAGGTTGCTGGTAATGCAAGAAAAAACAACTGAATCACGTATTTTGGACGCCAGTGGTCGGCCGTTTAAACAGCGTGAAGCCAAAGCACTGCAGACCGACGATGTACGTTTAATTGGCCTGCAACGTACCTTTAGCCAGCACCCCAGTAGTGGCTTAACGCCCGCCAGTGCGGCCAATATTTTGCAGGCCGCCGAGCAAGGCGATCTCATTGCCCAATGTGAACTGGCTGAGGATATCGAAGAGAAAGACGGCCACCTATATGCCGAGTTAGACAAGCGCAAACGGGCACTGATCGGCGTGGACTACTATTTAGTGCCACCCCGTAACCCGACGCCACAGGAAAAGGCCGACACTGAATATCTGCAAGAAATGCTTGAGGAAGGTAACTGGATAAAGACGCTCATTAAGTCAATGAGTGATGCTATTCTCAAGGGCTTTAGCATGCACGAGTTAGCCTGGACGCGAGAGCTAGGTGAATGGTTTATTGAAGTGCCAGAGTATCGCGATCCGTCTTGGTTTATGACTCACCCTGAGCGCCGTAACGAACTGCGCCTGCGTGATGCCACGGTCAATGGCGCTGACCTGTGGCCCTTTGGTTGGATCAAACATATTCACCCCGCCAAGTCGGGCTATGTCAGCCGCAGTGGTTTAGTGCGTCAGTTAATCTGGCCGTTCATTTTTAAAAACTACAGTGTGCGCGACTTAGCCGAGTTCCTTGAGATCTACGGTTTGCCGCTGCGTATTGGTCAGTATCCTGCGGGTGCCAGCGATGAGGAAAAGCGCGCCCTGTTAAATGCAGTGATGAGCATTGGCCATAACGCGGGTGGCATTATGCCCAAGGGCATGGTGATGGATTTCGAGAGTGCCGCCACAGGTCAAGCCGATCCCTTTGATTTGATGATTAGCTGGGCTGAAAAGACCATGAGCAAGGTGATTTTAGGCGGCACCTTGACCAGCCAAGCCGACGGTAAAAGCTCAACCAATGCGCTCGGTAACGTGCATAACGAAGTGCGCCAAGAGCTGCGCGATGCTGACCTTAGCCTGATTGCCGAAACCTTAACCCGCGACTTAGTGGCCTCCTTGTATGCACTCAACTGCAAGAGTTATCAAAGCCACCGTCGTCATCCTCGTTTAGTATTTGATACCACGGAGGCTGAAGATTTACGGGCCTTGGCTTATCCGCTGCGGGCGTTCGTCAGCATGGGCATGCAGATCCCACAAAACTGGCTGCATGAAAAGACCCGTATCCCTAAGCCCGCTAATGGTGAAGCTGTGCTGGTTATTCAACAAGAAGACGCAAGTGAGCAGGGCGGTGAAACTGCCTTAGCCGCTTTAGCGGCTAAGCAGTTAGATGCCCCGTTGAGTGAACCTAGCCAAACCGCCTTAGATAAAGCCTTGGATGCACTCACTCAAGGGCAAATGAGCGAAGCCTATATGGCCATGGTAGAGCCATTACTGGCACAACTGCAGAGCGAGCCGGAGCAGCTGCGGGCGCAACTGGAAAAGGACTATCCCGCCATGGATACCGAGCAGCTTACCGAAACGCTCGCGCGGTTAATGTTTGTGGCTGAGTTGTGGGGCATCGCCAATGCCTAAAACCGTTGATTTAAGCATTGCCATTAACCAAGCCCCCGCCGATGCGGTGGCCTATTTCCGTGCCAAAGGCTTTGCCATCAGTGACGATTGGCAAGACGTGTGGACCCGCGCCCACGCCCGTGCGTTTACGGTGGCCAAGGCGGCACAGATGGATGTGCTCACGGCGATCCGTAATGAAGTGGATGCAGCCCTAAGCCAAGGATTAACCGCTAAGCAGTTTCAGGCAACCCTTAAACCGCAGCTTGAAAAGCTCGGATGGTGGGGTAAAAAGGAAGTCGATGGCCGCGAGGTACAGCTGGGGAGTCCCTACCGCTTAAACACTATCTATCGTCAAAACCTGCAAACCGCCTACATGGCTGGGCGCTATCGGCGCATGTTGTCGCGTACTAAAACCCACCCCTATTGGCAGTATGTAGCGATAGATGACGGCCAAACACGCCCAGCCCATGCGCGGCTGAGGGGTAAGGTATTCCGCTTTGACGATCCGATATGGAACATCATCTATCCGCCCAATGGTTGGGGCTGTCGTTGCCGCGTTCGGGCGCTCACCGAAGCGCAGGTGAAGGCCATGGGCCTGACGGTGGAAAATGGCGAAGGCTATATCCATCGCTTTGATACCGAGACAGTTGCGCGTGGCACGGGTGAAGTGTTAACCGTGCCCCATGCGCGTATCGATCTGCCCGATGGCAGCAGCATGAGTCCCGATTTAGGTTGGGCCTATAATCCAGGTGAAGCCGCCTTTGGTACCGATGTGGCCGTCGCTAAAAAGCTTGGCAGCATTCAATCCCTCGATACCCGCGCCCAGTTTATTCAAGCCCTCAATAACAGCCCGCTGCGCCACGCCCAGTTTGCTCAATGGACGGATGAAGTCCTTGCCACCAATCCAGAGCAGAAACGAAGACCAGGCTTAGGCGTACAGGCGTTAGGTTTTATGACGCCCTCGATTCAAGCCGCAGTGACAGCGCGTTTAGGGCGAGAACCCAGCGCCTTACTTGCGATAAGGGCGCGTGAGCTGACAGCAAAAAGCGGGCTTCAATCTAGTGTGGTAAAGCGATTACCTTTGATGTTGACAACACCTGAGGCAGTAATATGGGACAGCGAAAATCAACACTTGCTGTATGTGTATGCAGCTGTTGATGGCACCGAGGGCAATGGCAGCAAGAATAAAGTAATCATCAATAGCGCATGGCAGCTAACGCACCAGCCTAATGAGGGTGAAGTGCAACTACTGACATTATCGCTAACACAATTACAGCAAGCCCAATACCAAGTGCTTGAAGGTCAGTTAAAAGGGTAGGGATGCACTATGAATAAAGTGGATATTCAGTTTACCAACGGCACTGTATTGCAGGTGCTTGATAGCTTGCTGATTAAGCTCGATGACTTAAGCGAACCCATGAACGATATTGCCGCTGTGCTAGAGTCCGCCACCGAATCAGCGTTTGAAGCAGAGGCCGATCCAGTTACAGGTCAAGCCTGGGCATCTTTAAGTGATGCCTACCTTAAGGCCAACCCTAAACGCCAGGGCGGTAAGATATTACAAGCCAGTGCTGGCGGGCTAGCTGCCAGCGTAGCTGCCGACAGCGGTAACTTTTGGGCGGCCATTGGTAGCAATAAAATCTATGCCGCTATTCACCAGTTTGGTGGCACCGACGATATGCCCGCAGGCCCAGCGGGGATTCCGGCACGGCCATACCTTGGTGTAAGCCGTGAGGATGAACAGTCCATGCTAGGAATCTTGGGGGAGTATTTTGAGGGCTAATTAATCATTTTTTATTGACAATTTGATGAGTGAATTTAATTTATCTACCGAAGGCTTCAATAATTCTGAATTAACAACATCTTGAAATGGTTTAAGCAATCTTTCTGCTTCAAACAAATAAACCAAAGTTAACTTTTTACTATGAGATTGTTGATGATAACAAATAGCAACTGTAGAAAATTGCAGCAATAAACTCTCTAATTCTAACAGTGTACTAGGCTCATTGCATTGGATTGCTAAGTTATATTGTTCTCTAAACGCAGTCCTTGCACTTTCACTTTTTTCAAAAAACGCTTTATTCTCGCCATAAAGTAAGTCATTAATTGAAGTGGCACATAGCATGTCAATATCGACACTGGTTGTATTAAAATTAGACAATGCGCTGATAATTGCATTAACGACATCAAGTGAAAGAACAGATTTATAGCTAGAAACAATAGAAATATGTGTTCTCAAATCCCCGATAATTCTTAACGCTTCACTTAATTTTGCCTCTTTGTTTAAGTGAGCAACTTGCGCTTCCATAGCTTGACGACTCAACCCTGTTTCCTTTTTTGTCTCTGCAAGTTCTTGGCGTGTTAGAGCTAGCTCTTGCCTAGACAGAGCTAGCTCGTTCATTTGCATTTTCAGTGACCAGATGAGTAAGCCCACTGTCGCAAAGCCTAAGATAGGGTTTAGCACGCCACCTAGAAAGTCGCCAAATGCACCAAAGTCTCCTTGGTTACCCCAGCCCCCGTTGAAATTCATAAAGTACAAAGTTAGTAAAAAAGCAGCAATAATTGCCAGCAAAATGATAAGCCACTTAAATGAAGTCTCGGATCCGTGGGTTTGAGCCTGCAGTTTAGCTTGAGGAGATGTAGAAGGGGTGATCATGTGCCGTCCATGGTTTAAAAGTAATGACAGTATTCTAAGGTGACAAGCTCCGAAGCGTAAAGCTCTCAAACGAGATTTAAGCGTCTAAACTCTCAACTTGGTGTAACGGCTTATCCAGATACCACTTAAACGCTTTAACAAGGATTTAAACGGGTTTTAAACATAGTTATACTGACTGTAGGCTAATGTTTAGTTTGTGGGAGAATAAAAAATAGTGTATTTTTCCCTATCTAAGGAAGTAAGATTTTATTTATTTAGCAATGTCTTACCTAAAGTAGCTGTTCTGAACGTTACATTGATATTTTTAACTAAATGGATTTATTGATAGGATAAATATGATTTTTTTAACTAAAGTAACTATAAAAGGCTTTAAGAATGACTTGACGACAGTTGTTGTTGATTTCTCAAATCTTCAGTCATCTGTTATTTTTGGTTTGAATGGATGTGGAAAAACTACATTCCTTAAAATATTAAATGCAATTTTTCAGCAGAATGAGACAGTACTCTTTGAAGAAGGAGTGGAATCTGTATTTGTTGAGTATAAGCATAAAGCTGAAATTAGTGATGATTGGATTTTTGACTCCTTTAGATTGGAACGAACTGAAACTAAAATATCTATTGATAAATCTGAATATATAACGTCAGCAGCGCAGATTGCGGGACGCAGGAAAGTCGTGAAAGGTAAAGATAGTTTGCAGCCTCAATTCGATTTCGAAAGAGTTGAAATTAAATGGAATTGGAACTCTTATTTGGATAGTAAGTTAGCTAAAGGAAAGTCGTTATCATTAGGTGTGGATCGAGGAAGCCAAGCTGCACGATTTACTATAAGTACTCGATTAATAGTTCAGTTTCTTTCTAAAATACCAGAGCTACGACGAAGCGTTGCATCATTGGCAGATATTCATAGAATTGCAGATGAACTAGTTCAATACATTAGATTTCACTCCAGTGCAAGTATAATGTCTAAAAGTTCGAATGTTGTTAATTTTGAAGATGATCATGTTTTTTTGAAAGAAATAAACATGACAAATATAGAAAGTACTTTATTAGAACGTTACCGTATTGCTAGAAGAAATACTGCTAGAAAAATTCAAAATGCTTTATTTGACACATTGTCAAGTGCAATTTCTGAAAATTCCGAATTCGGACCGCGTAAGAGTGTTGCGTTATATAATGAAGTTATCTTTAAAAATAAAGAGCTACTTATTGAGGCTTTGGATGATAAAACTGAAAATAGCTTCAAAGACAATATAGTTTCAAAACTTAGAATGATCAAATCAGAAAGCGATCTTGACTCTTTAAGAGATAATAGTTTATTGAGTAGATTGCTGATGGAAATGTCAAATCAATTGAGAGATAGTGAACAGGAACTATCAGCGATTAATACAGTTATTGATAAATTTAATGAGTTTGTTAGAGGGGAAAATATTAAAGGAGGCAAAGAGCTCGTAGTAAATCAATCTAGTGTAAAAATAAAGATTGGTGATACTGAGCACTCAATTAGCCAACTGTCGAGCGGCGAAAGGCATATTCTAACTCTTTTTACATTACTTTTAGAACAAGGTAGACATCGTGACTTTATAATAATTGACGAGCCAGAAATATCACTAAATTCACTTTGGCAAATAGCATTACTACCAACTATTGAAGCATTGTTGCCTTATAGTCAGATTATAGTTGCATCGCACAGTCCACTTTTGGCGCAGTCAATGGACAACTTATCTGAATTAGTCGTTCATAAAGTTTAAATTTTTAGGTTGAAAAATGTCTATTGAAAGTATGAAAATGGATTTTCATGATGCGATAAAAAATGCATACATGACAAAGGTTCCATTAATAGTGGTAGAAGGTAAGGATGATTTACCTGTATACATAAGTCTACTTGAAAATAAAGAAAGACGATTTAACGTAAAACCAGTTCAGTTCTTTAAGAATAGTGGCTCTGGATGCCATGAAATTGAAAGAAATATTATTTCAATTAATGAACGATACCCTCAAGGTCATATTGTTTATAATTATTTTAAGGGAATTGTTGATAGGGATGTTAAAGAATATAGAAATGAGCTAGTTGAACGAGATGGGATGTTCTATTTGAACAGTTATTCGTTTGAAAATAATTTTGTTACAACTAAATCTATAGTTAATACAGTAAGGCTTTTGACATCATTGTCATCTGAACAGTTGGATGAAGCGTTAACAGAACAAGCAGTTAAATTTATTAATGAACAGTTCGTTGATTTTTACTATGTGGTACTAGAAGCTCTTCGTAATGCAATTGAGGCTGATTATGATGGTTTAGTTGGTTTTTCTGAGGGTTATCAAGAATTATTGATTAATCCAGTTAAAAAAATAGAGTTGATGGGAAAACGATCGGACTTGGATGTTTTTGCATCCAAACATGGCGTGAGTTGTGATTGCATTTTAAAAATGAAACATTTCTGTAAAGGAAAATGGCATTTACGATATTTTTTACAGTCACTCATTAATTTTACCAATTCGTTACACACGATTTGTGGTAAGGAACTTGTTAAATGTCCCATTTGTGAGTCAGGGCGACAAGATAGTTGTATGTATAAGAAAACTACACCTTTGGATGTTTCTGGTTTGATTAAAGTTATTAAAGACAATATTAATAATGCAGATTTGGATTATTTAAGAAAAGAAATATTTAATTTGGCAGGATAGTTTGACTAATCCCGAAACCTTTCCAATCCGCTAGCGAGCCGAGCGAGATCATCATAGGCACTCCAATGTAATTGAGAGTGCCTTTTTTATGCCTGCAACATCCACCGCTTTGGGCTTTGCTGCCTTAAGCAGCCAGTTAAACCTCAATCCAGAAGCAACCTTTGTGGTTGGTGAAGATGGCTACATTCAGGCGCTGCCTGATGGCCACTTTGCCAGCGTAGATGGTCGCCCTGATGATGTAGCTGGTGGCAAGTGGTTGATGGATAGCGTTGCGTTCGCGGCCCTGCAAGCAAATACCCCCCATAAAGCCGGTGATCTGGTCATTGACTACGAACACCAAACCTTGAACAAAGAAGTCAACGGCCAACCTGCACCCGCTGCAGGTTGGTTCAACATCGATGACGTGCAATATCGACAAGGGCAGGGCTTGTTTATTAAGCCGCGCTTTACCGACAACGCAATCGCTTATCTCACCGCCAAAGAATACAAGTACTTCAGCCTAGTGTTCGGTTATGACACCAGCACTGGCCGCCCGCAATTTATCCACTCAGCCGCGTTAACTAACCGCCCTGGTGTCGATGGCATGCTGCCACTCGCATCGTTGGCCGCATTGGCTGCTCTTAATACAAGCCTCAATTCACCCGAATCTATCCAATCCACCGACACGGAGGAACTCCATGTGAACCCATTACTGAGAAAAATCTTAGCCGCCCTTGGGGTAGATGTGCCCGAGGACGCAACGGCCTTAACGGCTGAGCAAGAGGTCGCGGCGCTATCTGCACTTAATACGCTAACCACGGCAGCAAATAGCGTTGATGGCTTAAAGCAACAGCTTACCGCGCTGAGTGCTACATCGCCCTCGGTTGATCTAAGCCAGTACGTTCCAGCGGCAACTGTCGCTGCTCTGCGCACGCAACTTGTTGCACTTACTGCTGAAAACGGTGTGCTTACCGTTGAGCAAACCGTGAAGGCGGCGATAGATGAGGGTAAGGCCTTCGAGTGTGAGCGCCAATATCTTATCGATCTAGGAAAGCAATCCATGGCAGCGCTGACTGCCAACTTGGGTGAGCGTGTGGCTATTGCCGCATTAACGGCCAAGCAAACCACCACAGTTCCCGATCCTATCAAGGACAAGGAAACCAAACTCGCGGCACTGACTGCCGACCAAATCAAAATGGCCGATTCTTGGGGCATGTCACAAGCTGACTTTGCTAAAGCTATCGCCGCTGATCAGGAGCACAAATAATGGCTGCTATTAACGCCCCAGTATTACAAGCCCTGCGCACTATGGTGCGTAGCGAGTTTCAAAATGCTTTAGCTAAGACTGAGCCACTGTATTTAAAAATTGCCTCAGTCGTGCCAAGCAATACTAAGTCCAATACCTACGGCTGGTTAGGCTCAATGCCGACTATGCGCGAATGGATTGGTGCGCGGGTGATCAACTCCATCAAAGAGCATGGTTATTCAATCACTAACCGTACCTTTGAAACCACCATAGGTATTAGTCGTGATGATGTTGAAGATGACACTTTAGGGATTTACAAACCTATGGTGCAAGCATTGGCGCAGGAAGGTGAAGAGTTTCCCGACGATCTGGTGTTCGAGCTATTAGCCGAAGGCTTTGGCACTTTGTGTTATGACGGGCAGAACTTTTTTGACACTGACCATCCCGTTAACGAGAAGCACGATGGTACGGGGGCTGACGTATCGGTGGCCAATATGGTGGTTGATAGTGCTTATACCGGAGAGCCTTGGTTTTTGCTCGATACCACGCGCCCATTAAAGCCACTCATCTTTCAAGAGCGTCGCAAGCTGGATTTAAACACCCTGTTTAATCCAACCGATCCTGCAGTTTGGACCAATAACGAGTTCCAGTTCGGCACCGATATGCGCTGTGAGGCGGGCTTTGGCTTCTGGCAAATGGCCTTCGCCAACAAGCGTACTCTCAATGCCACCAACCTATGGAGCGCTTACAAAGCCATGCAAGCTTTTACCAGCGATGGCGGTAAGAAGCTCAAGATACGCCCCAATTTGTTGGTGATCCCATCTTCTCTTGAAGACGTCGCACTCAAGTTAATGACCCGTGAGCGCATTGATGAAGGTGGCGTGACCGTGGATAACGAACTGAAAGGCAAGTTCGAGATCCTTGTGGTGCCACAGCTTTAGGTGTTCACCCCTTAAGTTTGAGCAGCGAATCGCAGGCACAAGGATGCGCCCGCACCCCAACATCGAGTGAGGTAACAATGAAATGGCGAATCCTTCTAAGAACATTCAAGTCCTGTTGGTTATCTGTCTTGCGCACACTGGCTACCGCCGTGCGGGCATGGCGCTTAACAAAGGCGAAAACTTTATACCGCTGGCCGAGTTGTCGGATGAGCAAGTTGCAGCGTTTGAAACTGACCAGCGCCTTAAAGTATCCGTGCGTGATATGGCACCAGCGTCGGGGAGTGTGGACATTCCAGACGGTGATCAGACATTAGGCTCCAATACCACAGGCACTCTCACTGGTGTGAAAGAGCCTAGCGGTGAAGAGAAAGTCTTAAACCAACTGACAGTAGATGAACTGTTAGATCAGCTCACGGTAAAAGATCTTAAGGCGCTAGCAAAAGACTTGGAGATCACCGGCTTTAACTCGATGAATAAACCTGACTTAGTCAATGCTATTCGGGCGGTAAGAGTCACAGTGCCAGGTGCGAGTGAAACGGCTACCCCAAGCGCTGAAACGAAAGGCACTGAAACATCGGGCACCGTCACCAACGAAGCAGGTGAATAGCCATGGCCGACTTAGCCATCACAAGAGCCATGTACGCCACCCCTGACAACATGCTCAGTCGCTTTGGTGCACAGGACTTAATGCTGCTCACCGAGCGTGAAGACAGTGCGCCAGGGGAAATAAATACCGTCGTGCTTGAGCAAGCGCTGAGTGATGCGTCGGCCGAGATTGATGGCTATATCGTGGGCCGTTACACCTTGCCGTTAACCACGGTTCCCGCCGTGCTTGAGCGTAACTGCTGCGATATCGCCCGTTACTTCCTGTATGGCGATAAAGCCCCTGAACAAGTCGAGAAACGCTATACCGCTGTGGTGAAGTTTTTAACCGCAGTAAGCAAAGGCGATATCAGTTTGGGGCTAGCTGATACGGGAGAAGTCGCTAGCCAAAGTGAGCTAGTAGTCAGCATCGACAGTGCAGGCAGCGTGTTTGGTCGTGCATCGTCTAAGGGGTTTATCTGATGTATGAAATTAAAGATAACTACCTTGCTGCAGGTGATGCGTTGACTCAACTGCTTGAGCCATTAGTGACGAGCCAGGAGCTGAAAAAGGTCTATCAAGCCAATGAGCTAAGCGAAGTGGATGAGCGCAGCCAAATCACCCCCGCCGCCCATGTGCTGTATATGGGCGATACGCTGGCGGATACCGCACAAGGCGGCAACACCAGCCAAATTAAGCAGACTTGGCTTGTGGTATTGGCTTGCCGTTTATCTATTCACGAAGGCCAAGCAGGTGAGCTATTAGTCAGCCTGTTAAACGCAATTGTGGGTAAGTCCATTGCGGTGGATGGTCAGATGCTTGGCCCCTTTGTGCGCGTTAACAGTCCCGTTAAACCCCGTTTCACTAAAAGCCACGGTTATTACCCCGTGGCGTTAAGTGTGATTTTGAGATTCAAACCTTAACAACCTAAGAGGAACTCACCATGAGTGGATTATTAGTCGCAGGCAACTTCTTTGTTGACCGCTTAAATGCCCAAGGGCAATCAACGGGGATCATTGGCCCCATCAACACCACTAAGCTCGCCATTAAAACCGATGCCGATGAAAAGGTACGTCCAAGTAAAAAGAAAGACAGCTACGGCCAAGCCTTAAGCGTGGTGAAAATTGCAAAACCTGTTGAGGTGGAATGGTCCTTCGACGATCAACCTGCCGAACTGATTGCTATGGCACTGCTGGGTGATACCCAAGTGCTGAACACGGGCAGCGGCAACTTAACCGATGAAGCCGTGACCTTACCAACCAATCAACGTTGGATACAGCTACCTGAAAGTAACTTTGCCGCCCTCGGTTTTGTGGTGAAGAAAGACGCTACCACCTTAGTGCTGGGCACTGACTATGAGGTGAACTATGCCCTAGGGCTAGTGCGTGCCGTAAAAGGCGGCGCAATTGAAGCGGGCGGCGCAGTGACTGTGACAGGCCAACATAACGCCATTTCCGGCACGCTAGTTCGTGGTGGCATTAGTGCCCAAACCCGCGCGCGGCTCTTCGGTGAAGGTAAAAACCTCGAAACAGGCAAGCCGATTAAGCTCGAAATTTTCGACGCCAGCTTATCGCCAACAGCGGCGCTCGATTTTGCCGCCAGTGAGTTTGTGAGCGCCACCCTTGCGGGTAAAGCCCAGTTAGTCGCGGGTAAGGATCATCCGTTCGAGTACCTAGAGCTGGATGCGTAAGCGGTTTTGCTTAACCCAAGGGCATGGCCGTACTCAATTGCCATGCCCTTTAATCCCCATTTAACCGCCGTTTAAACACCGATTATTTAGATACTAACGAGAGCATTAACGAGATACCAATGGCTGATAAAACCTTAGAACTCGCCCTGCGGATCGTGGCAGAAGCCACGGGCAAGCAACACATTGCGGCTTTAGTCGATGAGCTTAAGCGCATCGGCACTGAGTCGGATGCGGCGAATCCTAAGACGCAGGCGCTCGCTGATGAACTCGATGGCGTGAGTGATGCCAGCCAAGCGGGTGCGAACCAAGTTGATGAACTCAAAAACAGCCTTGACCCGTTAAGCGACCAGTTAGACCAAGTGGCCCAAAGCGGCCGCAATACCAGCAACCAAACAGAGCAGCTCACTAATGACCTCAAGCCTTTAGCAACTGGGCTTGATGACGTAGGCGATAGCAGCCAATCGACCAGCCAAAAAGCCAATGCCTTAGCCAATAAGCTCGATGAACTGGCTAACCAGCAAGACCTGATCAACACCTTTAAGCGGTCACGCAACGAGCTTGAACAACAAGAGCTTGCTGTCACTGCTGCTGCCCTAGCACTGCAGGACTTAAAGCAAAGTGCCAGCCAAACGGATGCGCCTTTTGTGCAGCTGGCACGCTCTATTGATGTGGCCGAAAAAGAGCTGGAGCAAATGCAGCGCGAGTTAGCGCAGCAATCATCCAGCCACACTAAGCTGCAAAATGCCCTGTCAAAATCGGGCATTGATTACAACAACCTGACCACAGCGCAACGCAAGTTAAGCGCCGAATTTGACGGCACTGGCCGCAATGTCGATAAGTTTGCCAATCAGTTAGATAAGGGCAATGCCAGCGCCCGTGATCATGCCAGTTCCCTGCGTGGCGTGATCGGCCAAGTGACCGCCTTAGCGGGTGCCTATTTGGGCTTTGACCGCGTGGCCCAAGCGGTGAAGGATGTCTTTGCCACGGGCGATCAATTCGAACGTCTTGGCGTGCAGATGAATGCTGTGATGGGCGGTTTTGAATCTGGCAAACAAGCCACCGCTTGGGTAAAGCAATTCGCCATCGATGTGCCGCTACAACTGAACGAAGTCAATCAAGCGTTTGTGAAGGCCAAAGCCTTTGGCCTCGATCCTATGAACGGCACCATGAAGGCGATTGTGGATCAAGCCTTTAAACTCGGTGGCGGTTTTCAAGAGGTCGAGGGGATCACCTTGGCACTCGGCCAAGCCTGGGCAAAACAAAAGCTACAGGGCGAAGAGATCCTGCAGTTGATTGAGCGCGGCGTGCCCGTATGGGACATGCTGGCTAAGGTCACGGGAAAGAACACCACCGAACTGCAAAAACTCAGTGAGCAAGGCAAGCTTGGCCGCGATGTGATCCAAGGTTTGATTGATGAAATGGGCCGAGCCGCTAATGGCAGTGCAGCGGCGCAGATGGCTTTGCTCAGTGGCCAAGTATCAAACCTTAAAGATAACCTTTCATCCTTCTATGATCTCGTGGCTCAGTCCGGTGCACTTGATTGGCTTAAGGGCCAGATCAGTGATTTGAATCTTGAGTTTGCCGCCATGGCCGCTGATGGCCGTTTAAAGGAATGGGCTCAGCAAGTCAGCGACACGATCGTGAGCATTGGCTCAGCGGTGCAAGATGGCGCGGCTATGCTGTACAACTTCCGTGATGAAATTGGTTTTGTGGCTAAGGCATTTCTCGCGTTAAAAGTCGGTAGCTATTTTAGTGATGTGATCATCGGAGCAAATGCCGCCATCGGCGTGATGCGTCTTTACACTGGCGCGATCATGGGTACCACTGCGGCGAGTGAGGGCGCGGCCTTAGCTGCTGGCAAACTTAAAACCGCCTTGGCAGCAGCGGCTAAAGCGGGTTTGTACTTAGCGCTGATTAGCGAGTTGATCGAGGTTGCTCGGGTATACCAAGAGTTATTGATTGCTGAAGAAGCTCTGGCAAAGTCTAAACGCGCTGCCGCGTCTAGCGCCAAACAGTTGGAGTACTCACTTAAGGATCTCAGTGAGCAAACGGGCGTAGCCTTTACCACTATGGCCGAGTTCAACAAAGCGGTAGACGAAGGCAAACTGATTTATGACGACGCCACTGGTAAGTGGAAGAACGCCGCGAAAGCGATGGAAGAAGTTAAACAGGCTGCTGTTGACGTTGTTGAGCCGATTAAATTAACGGTTGAAGAAGCGCTGCGCCTGACCTTTACCTTAAGCGAACAAACTAAAACGCTCGATGGCGTTAAAGGTGGTATGGGCGGTTTCATTCGCCAAATTGACGCCGCCTTAGTGCCGTTGAAAGCGGCGGGGGAGCAATACGAAGGCCACGTTAAGTTACTCACAATACTGCGCGCCAAGTTTGAAGAGCAGCAAACCTATCTAGATGCCACGGCTAAGGGCACCGAGGCATTGGAGCAAGCCTATAAGGATTTAGGGCTGACCAGTAGCCATGCCTTAGAGCAGGTGAACACGAAAGCCGAAGCGGCCTTTAATCTGATTAAGAACAACCGTGAACCGATTGAGCAACAAAAGGATGCGTTTTTAGCCTGGGCTAAAGCGGCATTAATGGCCGCCGAAGCGACGGGCGCTGCGGTACCCGAAACCTTGAAAGCGCAAGCCGCTACCCTTGGGCTAACCAAGGAACTGAGCGAGCTGACAGCAAAGCAATACGGCTATACAGACAGCGTGAAGGAACTTTCACCCGAGCAAGCCAAGCTAAGCCGCGCAGTGGCAGAAACTGAAGCCCGTTTGAAGCAATGTCGCGATGTGATGAACAGCTCGACGGTATCGAGTAAAGCCAAAGCAAAAGCCCAACAAGATCTGATTAGTTTACAGGGCAAGTTAAGTGACCAAACTAAGCAGCTCAGTGAGGTTCAGGCACTCGAAGCGGCTAATTATGAACAGATAAAAAGCAAGTATGCCGCTGTATCTGACGAGATGTTAAGGCTCGAACAAGCCTATAAAGACGGCGGCATCACAGCGGAAGAATACCTGCGACAAAAAGAACGCTTAGTTGAAGTGCTCAGAATATTGCAACGCTTAATGGGCGGTTTGGAAGATGGTGAGCAAGAGACTGACGAACAGGTAAAAAAGACCACTAAAACCTTAATTGAGCAACGCCAAGAACTTGAACAATTAGAGGAAACCACTGGCCGCGCCACTGAGTATGTAAACCTATTTGCGGGTGCCTATGCCCACTTAAACAAACAGTTCAATTTTAACGAAGATAGCACCGAAAAACTCAACGCCCGCGTCGATGAGCTGACTAAAAGCATCATGAACAATATGCGGGTGAATACGGGCTTTTGGGGTGTGCTGGCGCAGCTCAGTAACCAAGCTTTTATCCGCGAAAAGCAGATCATCAATGAAACCTTACTGACCCGCAAATGGACTGAAGAACTCGAAAGCTCAAGCATTAGCCTCGATCGTGTCAATCAAATTAGCCGCGAGGCAAAGTGGAATATACGCGAGCTAGGTGACGAAGAACTTAAGCCACTGCAAGCGGCCATTGATGCTACCCGTGATCGTATTCTCGGCCTGCGTGACGATATCAACGCGACCTTGGGCAGTCTCAAAGATGAGATGGATCAGCTCAACAATAACCAAGCCGCTATCGAGAAGCGTCGCTATGAACAGCAACAGGCTGAGCTTAAGGCGCAGCTCGATGCCGCCCGCACGGCTCAGGATAAAGAGTCCATTGCCAGTGCCCAAGAAGCACTGCAACTGAGTCAGCAAATCTACGCCACCAAACTAAAACAAATCGAAGCAGAGGCGGTAGAACGCAGCGCACGGGCACAAGAAAGCACATCAAGCAGTGCAAGCACCGCGACGAATTCCACTCGCAGTACTACAAGCCAAACCACTTCGCCATCGGTGAGCAATCAGAACACAGGCGGCAGCGTACAAATTTATCGGCTAGAGCTGGCAATGCCGTCGGGCAATGTGGTGAAAGCCGATTTGCTTGATGAGTTTAAGCAGCTGTTTTTGCGCGAACTAGAACAGATTAAGGCCACCTCATGATCACCTTAGACACGCTTCAATTACCGCACTTTATTTGGCTTAACCGCTTTGGGTATACGCCCTTTGTGAGCAGCACTGAGTTTGCGCTGAATGGCTCGCAGCATGTTGAGGTCGCGGCTAAACAGGCAGGGCGTTCCATTATGCTCTTTAGTGATGGCGAATCTTTAAGTCTGTTTGAAGCCCTTGAAAGCCACGCCAATACAAAAGGGGCGGCCAGTTTCAATCTGGATATTAACGGCACTGTTTTTAGCGTGATTTGGGATTACCGCGATCAACCGATTAGCGGTGCACCAGACATTAACTACAGCGATAGCGCCCCCGATGCTGTCGATGCCATCACCCTCAAGTTAATCACTGTTTAAAGGCTGTTTAATATGGCAACTTCTCCGACTCCGATTTCTCGCGACAGCTTAAAAATCTTCAAGCCTGAACTATTAGGTTCAAGCAATGAGGCTGGCGGCCAGCGCACTAACAACGTAGTGCAATCAGGGCAGATTAATGAACTGTTTGATGCTATCTCTGATATTGATCATGCTCAATCTAGTATCGATATCGTTAAGTGCTTCCCCACGCTTTACACCAATGACACTAACAAACTTAAGCAAGCCCATGTGTTTGTGAGTGAGCCACCAGTCGATCCGCTGGTGAATGTGTTTATGATTGAATCGCCTGCGCTGGACGATGAGTCTCGCATGACGGATATGAAGGAGATCATTGAGTCGTCTGTCACTGCAGGGGAATTAATCCGCGAAGGTGGCCCAGGGTTCCTTGTAAATCAAAACTCGTTTTCCTCAGATTACTTGCAATCGACTTATCGATTTAATGATCGCGATTACTGGAAAACGACCTATTTGGTCGTGGGCCAAGTGATTTGTATTACCGTGGAATATACTGGGGTGGAAAATGCCGATTGGCCGCGCAAAACTCACTTTTGCAAAGTAACCAAGACCAATAATGTTAATGGCCAAGTCGGTACCGTCACGTTTGATCCACCCATTCCTTTTGCCACGCCATGGCCATCATTAGCTGTTAATGGACAAAGCAAGTGTACTAAGCTGCGCTTATCTAATACCGCATCACCCCTTAAGTTTCATGGCGTAACCAAATTAACGGCTGTGGCCAATGGCGTTAATTTAGCCGTGGGGGCGACTCAGTTGTCGTTACTGCCATCCATTACCACTGTGTTACCCAAGCCAGGCAATACCATTGTCGGCGGCAGTGACAACGGGGATGCCACTGTCAGCCAAGTGATCCGCAAAGTGATCTCCCAACCTTCAAGCGCAGGCACCTATAGCTATACTTTTACCACCACGGATTTATTAACCGATGAAAACGGATTAGTTGCCGTTTCAACGTTACCCACGGCTGCTATGGGTGGTTATACCAGCTACATTCAATCCGTGACAATTGGCTCAGGTAATATCACGGTAACGCTCACCTCAAGTACAATATTTAATAATGCGTCAACCGTGAGCCTGTTTTATGTTTCATCCTATAAATACAGCATCTATTCAAGCGCCAACCCGTTCCCCGCCAATAAGCAACTGACAGTGGGCAGTATTAAAGGCCGCGCAGTCTTTGCTGATACAAACTATGCTGCCCAAGATGTGTATGAGAGAGTGAGCGCCGAGGGCACAACAGGCAAGCTATATGATGGGACAGAACACATCGCAACCATTAATTACTTAACGGGTGCGGTGACTAAGCAAGTTATTAGCCGTGGCGAGTTTACGTTTACCTATGCCGGATTAGTCGAATCGAGCGCGGCTGCTGCTGCAGGTGATACGGTCGCTAAGTTCACCTTGTCAGTGCCAAATCCCTTATTAGAAAGCTTTTATGTGCAGGTTGAGCGTATCTCTGATCGAGCGCTGATTAGTGCCTCCGCCAATGCTCAAGGGGTGGTTGCTGGCACGGGCATTAACGGCAGCATTAGCAGTGGCATTGTGGAACTGACCTTTAGTGCCCCAGTGGATTTAACCACATTGCGCTATGACATTAGCGACCAAGTGCGCCAACTACCACCCGCTGAGATTTATGGCCTTAACCCGCTGCGTATTCCTTATGATGGCATTGTGAATATGTTCCGCCAGTGGGGCACTGTGGCGCTGTCACACTCACAAGTGCAGCAAGTCACCGCCACGGCTGGTACCGTGTATAACATTCGTCAAAACGCAGCATTTAGCGACATTACAGATGCAAATGGCGCCAGCCTATGGACCAGCGAAAACACCCATTTCACCGTAAATAAAGCGGCAGGCACTGTCACCATTAATAGTGCCTTTACTGGTTTTGCACCGCCCTTTGTGCTGACCGATGTCATTAGCGAACTGGCGTTAGTTTCAAGCTTTACCCCAAGTAGCATAGTGCTGGCAAAACCTTTATCACGCGAATACCCCATAGGGGCCACTGTGGCCAGTGTGCAGATTTTAGGTGATTTGCAGGCGCGTGTTGGCCAAGTACGGGATATGACCGCCTGGTCAAATAACTGGGATGTTGATGGTGCTCAAGCCACGGGTAATTTCAATGCCGTTGACTATCCGGTAGAAGTTAAAAATAACACTGCAGTAAACGAAGATTGGGTAATGATTATGACCAGTGAAACCGCGTTTCGCTGCGTCGGCCGCCGCCTCGGACAAATTGCGACTGGTGATGCCCTCAATGATTTTGCCCCTATCAACCCAGTGACCAATACCCCTTATTTTGTGCTCAGAAAAGGCGCATGGGGTGGTGGTTGGCAAATGGGCGAGGCGGTGCGCTTTGCCACCTTTGCGTCATCAAAACCCATAATGCTGCTGCGCAATGTGCAGGTCGGTCACAGTCAAATCACTACAGATAAAGCCGTATTGTCATTTTTCGGTAACGAGTCATAGGAGCAATTGAAATGGGATTACCAG